>DNPC01000622.1 GCA_003501565.1 Planctomycetaceae bacterium
GTCTTGGTCCAGCGTGTAGCTGTCGTCGGCTGCTACCGGTGCATCATTCACTGGGGCAACTGTCACGCTGACGGTCGCTGTGGCGGTGTTGCCGGCGGTATCCACGATCGTGTAAGTGAAGCTATCGCTGCCGTGAAAGTTGGCGGCAGGGGAGTACTCGACGTTTCCACCTACGATTGCAGCCGAACCCGAACCCGGCTGCGTAACCGAGGCGATGGAGAGAGCATCCCCTTCGGGATCGGAGTCGTTGGCAAGCACATCGACGGTGACCGCTTGATCTTCGGCAGTTGCTCCGCTGTCGTTGACGGCAATGGGCGCTGCATTGGCTGGATCGCCATCGTCCTGAATCGTTCCAAGTCCAGACGCATCAGCCAGAGTCGCACCAAACGCGTTCGATAAAACCAGTTCGAACGTTTCATTGCCTTCGCCCAGTTCGTCGTTAAGCGTGGACACAAGAATGCTGCGACTGGTGACTCCGGGCTGGAAGGTAATGTTACCGCTGGTTGGAATGAAATCGAGTCCTTCGGTGGCCGAGACGCCCAGGGTTGAGAAATCAACAGTGACGGGCACAGCGCTCGGCTTAGACAAGGTCAATTCGAAGGATGCTGAGCTGGCTGGACCGGACAGATCTACGAAATTGCCAAAGCCATTCCCCGAGTTGTAGATTACATCGTTTGGTCCAACAGTGAATGACCAGCCATCACGCTCTAGTGGGAGTGTTTGTAAAATGGAGCCCGTTTCGACATCTATCTGTAGCAGGGTCGTGTCGCAGCATACGCTTGTCGAGCGTCCTGTTGCGTAGAGCAAACCATCACTTCCGAACTCGATGTACGAGATGGAGGAGAGAGGTATCTCGGCAGCGACACTCTCAAATTGCCCATCCGCGCCAGAGTACTTCAAGACCTGCAGGGTGTCGCGGCTGGCGACATACACATCACCGTCCGGACCAATAACTGCATTTCGTGGGTTGGCCAACCCGCCACTTCCGGGTGTAACAAATTCGGTTAGTGCCGTACCGTCAAATCGAAGTACGCGATTCGTGCCTCTTTCGGTCAGAAGCATGTCGCCGAAAAACGGGCCACTGTCAAAGAAGGATAGTCCCCAAGGAGCCACCAAGCCTGTTACCGCCGCCTCAACGAGGTCACCAGTGGTCTGATCAAATCGCAATACGCTCGCATCGCTATTGGTTCCGCTCAACACATAGAGATCACCATCTTCAGGGCTAAACGCAAAATCCAAAGGATTGTTTAACTGTGCTTCGCCAGTGATGAATGCATCGATGAAATCACCGGTCAGCCCGTCGTAGCGTAGGATTTCGTTCGTATCGACGCTTGCAACGTAAAGATCTTGTACTCCATCACCGTTACCATCGGGGCCAAATTCAAGGAGCCTTGGCCGCGTTAGCCCGCCGCTACCTTCGCTGACGAAGTTTCCGAGCAAGGTTAGTGTCGTGTCACCCTCAGTAATCGTTGGATCACTGATGGAAATGGATGCATCATCATTCAGGATCGTGCCGACCGCCTCATCGACAACTAGAACGCCAGCGGATGCGTTTGCCAACTGAATTCGCAGCGTTTCATCGTCTTCCTCGGCTACATCGCCATCAACTTGAACGACGATTGGCTTGACGGCCTCGCCCGCTTCGAACGAAACCTGGCCCGATCCGTTGACGTAGTCAACACCGGGCGTTGCTGTGGCGGCAGATAGAGTCCAGTCGATCGTAGCCGGGTTGGAGGTGTCGCCATCACGAACAACGTTGAACACTAGGTCGGACGTCCCGCTGTTCCCTTCGACCACAGAAGCATTGCTTACAGCTACAGTGCTACTGGTGTCGAACAAAACGCGATATTCCCAGTTGAGTATGTCATGGTTTTGCACGCCTCCGCCTGCGGCTGCGGTAAAACCGACCCAGGCCTTGCCGGCATCCAAATCGAGTAACTCGCTAAGGTCGACATCGGCAGTGATAACTGGGGACGGGGATCCGTCGTAGAAGACTTGCAGTTGCCCCGAAACGTAGCGGATCTTGACACTATGATTCGTCGCATCGTCCATGGGTGAAGGAGTATCGTATGCTCCAATCGAGAGTGATTCCTCCCATCCGTTGGACCCGGTCCCATTGGTATGGATGCTAATGTGGCTTTCACTTGGATCGTTGGCTTCACTGTTTCTGAATGTGTCGAATTCGACAACCACGCTGTTCGGGAGCGCGTCATAACCCAGTGTTCCACCACCTCCGGCAAGATAGGTTGGTGCATGGTTTTGAATGATGAATGTAAAACCATCTGATCCACCGAAGTTACCGGCGTTCTCATTGAGGTTGAATTCGAACGTTGTTTCCCAGTCAACAGAAACGAACTGTTTGTCGGTATGCCAGGCCGCTCCTTCCATACTGCTTGCCGCAGGTGTTAGCCGCAGCGTATTTCCGTTCGCGATTGCGGCATCGCCCAGCAGCGTCAGGCCCGTCGAATCACTAAAGTCAGGATAAGAAATAGTCGCCGGGAAGTCAGGTTCGGTCGGTACTCCAGTTATCTGCACATTATCGATATTGGCGTCTTCATTGCCGCGGCTAGCCTTTGCTCGGAAGCGAATGACGACCTCAGATGATTTGTAAGGAATAAGATCAACCGTTTCCGACTGCCACTGGTTTTCGGGATCACTGTTTCCGTCAAGTTGCAGAACGCTGGTATTCCAGCTGCTGCCTCCATCACTCGAAATATCCAGCGCCAGATACTCGCCGGAATCAAATCGGCTTTCGATCAACCAGTCAAAAGTCAGTTCGGCTGCATCATAGCCGGATAGATCGACGGGATCACTCAAGGTAAGAGTTGCGTTGTTCGCATACCCGTCAACTTCTGCAGATCGGACTCCGTTGGTTGCCCGCTGAGTCGATCGAAAGAAGTCGTTTTGGCCATCTTCGACCCAAGCTCCATTCCAATCATTGGAGCTGGAGCCGGTCTCGAAACTATCCGAAAACAGAAGATCCGCCGCTAAGAGCTGCCTACGTTCCAGAATTTCTAGACCCGCAATCAAACTCCGCCGAAACATCTCCGTTTTACCACGTCTCGATGCTCGAAAGCGTGATTTCTTGAGTGTTCGGCGTGTCGAGAAGGGTAAACGGACCATCAGGAATCTCCAGTAGATTGTTGAGTTCTGGCACTCTACTTTCGAAAGCCAGATCGACGTCTACATGGATATGCGTAATCTCGGCACGGCTCGTCCAGATATTCCTCAAAATGGACCAGACGTCTGCAATTGCATCAGAATTGATGAGGAAGATGCTGCTAGTCGCTCGTTCGGATCATTGCTTCGATTCCTGCTCGGCGACCGAGGCATAGGCCCCGTCGTTGAAGAAGCCCAGAGCAGCGAGTATTGCACCGACGGAAGTAACTGTTATTGACTTGCATCTTCCGGCGTCCGGGAAACGTTTGTTTCTAGAGGCAATCTAAAGTCGGTCCGTACAAAAAACCGTGTAGTTCTGAATGACTCTACGAGACTCACGCGTCTTGCGGGCTCGCCGGCTACCAAAGTTCGGGCACTGGCCGTGGTGGAGTGGGATCGTCGGCTGCGAAATCGTGACAGTTCGATATACTTTGGCAATCCACCGAACACAACTGCGGAACACTCAGTCCATGACCTGCTGAGCCTGCCACGAAGCGACTTTCGTGTTGCTAGCGAGCTTGCGTTGTGACGTTCCGCAGCATCGAAGGTGATGAACGGCTGGCGCCTTGCGGGGCTGCCGAACCGCGTATCCTAAATATCCTTGCCGAGGCAATCGAAATAATGACAAAAGCACGCATAGTAGTCGCACCTGGCGATGGAATCGGACCGGAAATAACCCGCTCTGTACTCCAGGTTCTGGAGGCAGCCGAGGTTCCGATCGAGTACGAAACAATTGAGGTCGGTGAAAGCGTCTATCTGAAAGGCCAGACATCGGGCGTGCCCGACGAGGCATGGGAGCTGTTTCGCGCCACCAACTGTTTGCTCAAGGGGCCGATCACGACGCCGCAGGGTAAAGGCTTCAAAAGCGTAAACGTCACGATACGCAAGACGCTTAATCTGTTTGCCAACATTCGTCCCACCAAGGCCTACTCGCCCTTCGTCGCGTCGTCCCATCCAGGGATGAATTTGACGATTATTCGCGAGAATGAAGAGGACTTGTATGCAGGTATCGAACACCGCCAAACGCAAGAAGTGACACAGGTCCTGAAGTTGATTACTCGACCCGGCTGCGAGAACATTGTTCGTTATGCTTTCGAGTATGCGAAAGCCTACGGGCGGCGCAAAGTCACTTGCATGACCAAAGACAACATTATGAAGTTGACGGACGGTCTGTTTCACCAAGTCTTCGATGAAATCGCGCTTGAATATCCCGAGATTGAAAGCGACCATCAGATTATCGACATTGGGGCCGCCCGTCTGGCAGCCCAACCCGAGATCTTCGATGTTATCGTTACTCTCAATCTGTACGGCGATATCCTGTCTGATATCGCGTCACAAATTGCTGGCTCCGTTGGTTTGGCGGGATCGGCAAACATCGGCAACAATATGGCCATGTTTGAAGCAGTGCATGGAAGTGCACCGGATATTGCTGGGCGAGACGTTGCGAATCCGTCAGGGCTATTGACTGCGGCGACGCAAATGCTTGTTCACCTGGGGCTGGGTAGCTACGGCGAGACGATCAAGAATGCTTGGCTGCGTACGCTCGAGGATGGAATCCACACGGCTGATATTTATCGAGAAGGGCTGAGCAAACAAGAAGTCGGTACAAAGGCGTTTACCGAAGCGATTATTCAGCGACTTGGCCAAACCCCAGTTCAGCTAGAGCCCGTTGCCTATATGGACCGGCCCATAAAAGTTACGCGGCGCGAGGCGTCCACACAGGATCAAGTCTTGACCGGCACCGATGTCTTTTTGGCTTGGGACGAAAACGAGCGGGATCCGGATGCTCTCGGGGAACAACTTGGGGCACTCGCCGGAGATGATTTCAACTTGGTTGTAATCACCAATCGTGGTGTAAAAGTCTATCCGGAGGGTATGTCGGAAACATTCTGCACCGATCACTGGCGATGCCGTTTTATGGCCAAGCAATCATCTTGTGATTACTCGGCTGTGCTAAGTCTAATGGGACGCATCAACGAAGCCGGTCTCCAGATCATCAAGACCGAGAACCTGTACGATTTCGATGGTGCGGCA
Organism: Planctomycetaceae bacterium; assembly: GCA_003501565.1. Taxonomy (GTDB): domain Bacteria; phylum Planctomycetota; class Planctomycetia; order Pirellulales; family Pirellulaceae; genus Aureliella. Next base: position 5,194 of record DNPC01000622.1, read on the forward strand.
GGCTATTCGCTGGCTCAGGGGCAATAGCGACGCAATGTGTTGTTTGTTGTTGCGTAGTAGGGTTCGTAGTAACGCGCTCGAGAGTCCGTAGCCGGGTTCGCAAGAACGCGGGGTGAAGCACGTAGCCGGGTTCGCAAGAACTCGGGATGAAGCACGTAGCCGGGTTCGCAAGAACTCGGGGTGACCGGTAGGTCGTTGCTAGAGTTCCGAAGTGTTGCCACTTCGGCTACTTCTCCGCCTGGGACGGGCGGAGCTACGTGATGGCGGCAACTCCGGCTACTAATCCGACTGGGTACAGGCGGAGCTACGTGTTGCGACAACTCAGGCTTCCAATCCGTCTGGGGACAGACGGAGCTACGTGATGGCGACAGAGAATCAGACACTTCAGCTATAGCAGCCAGCTTGCAGGAGCGCAGCGCTCCTCGTGCGGACGCTTACTGCTAGCGCATCGTAAACGCGAATTCGGTTGACGGCCCACTTGCATAAAGCATCCGGTCATGGAACTTTGGCTTATCCTTCGCGACATCGTTGTGTTGCTTGGCGCGTGTCTCTTGGTCGGGGGAATCTTCTCGCGATTTGGGCAGAGTCCTATCGTCGGTTACTTGTTAGCTGGCATGATGCTGGGAGGGCCCGGGAGTCTTGACCTAGTCAGTACCGAACATGAGATCGAAGCAATCGCCGAACTTGGCGTTTCACTGCTGCTGTTCAGCCTCGGGCTTGAGTTCTCCGTCGAACGGCTACGAAAACTCGGGGCGAATCCGCTACTGGGAGGTTTTTTGCAAGTGTCGGTCACTACGCTAGTGGCCTTCGGATTTGCAAAGATCTTCATCGAAGGCGTTGCCGAGGCGTTTGCTGTTGGCATGATGGTTGCACTCAGCAGTACTGCCGTTGTTCTGCGGATTCTGATGGAGAACGGCGAAATCGAAATGCCGCATGGGCGGAACAGTCTGGGGGTCTTATTGACGCAAGACATGGCCGTCGTGCCTCTTGCACTGATGATGACGATACTTGGCGGCGAAGGGACTGGAGGCGAGGTCGCTTGGAATATTGCCAAGTTGCTGCTGATGGCGGTTGGGTTAGTAGTCGGGTTGTATGCACTTACAAAACTGGCCGTGCTATCTCTTGGAACGCTCACACTGCAGCGAAACCGGGAATTGTCTGTGATCTTTGCAGTCGTAACTGGGCTCGGCGCTGCGTGGGCATCCCATGCTGTAGGGATTTCGCCAGCACTGGGGGCGTTCGTGGCGGGAATGCTGCTGGGGAGTTCTGCATTTTCAACGCAGATACGTGCCGACGTTGCACCGCTGCAGGTTGTTTTGTTGACACTATTCTTCGGCGCCGCCGGAATGGTGGCTGATCCGATTTGGATTGCGACGAATTTGCACTATGTCGCCTTGGTCGTAGTAGCACTGACAATCGGAAAGCTATTGATCATTTGGGTTATCTTCTTCCTGCTCGGTCATACGACACGAGTAGCCGCCGCGACAGGCTTGTGCCTCGCACAAGTTGGAGAGTTTGCGTTCGTGCTGGGCAGCATTGGGCGGAGCAACGAAGTTGTGTCGGAATCAACGTACGCCATGATCGTTTCGGCGGCCATCTTGTCATTCATGTTGACCGCTTTCTTAGTGCCGCTTGCACCGGGATTTGCTAAGTTTGTCGGACGACTGACATCACGCACTGATCTGCCGCCTGAAGAGAGAGAGCTCCACAATCCGCCTGAGGTAGCCATCATCGGTTTTGGACCGGCTGGGCAGATCACGGCAGGGAAACTGGTGGAAGACGAAGTTCCGACGATCGTGATTGATCTGAACCGACAAGGTGTTTTGGCGGCCGCCGAATTCGGTCTTGAAGCCCATGTCGGAGATGCTACACAAAGTGATGTGCTGGAGCATGCGCATCTTGCGCATTGCAAAGCAATTGTAGTGACCGTTCCGCATCATCGGTCTGCCATCACGATTGTGGAACACGCGCGGAAACTCGCGCCCCATGCGGCTATTATCGCTCGCTCGCGTTACGAGCGTTTCATCAGTGACTTCACACTCGCGGGCGCAGAATCTGTCGCTGGCGACGAACACCAAGTCGGTGAACGGTTGGCCGCCTTGCTTGAAGAGACGCTCGGCTAATGCTTAACTGCTAGCCAACTTGGCAGGAAGATGCACCCGCGGGTGGTGGAGCTAATAATCGTTCCAGATGCGCGCTTGAGCGGTTGCGTCGAACATTTGAGCGGTTGCGTCGAGCATTTGGGCGGTTGCGTCG
>DNPC01000623.1:0-2806 GCA_003501565.1 Planctomycetaceae bacterium
AACGGTGGCCATAACCGGGATCGCCCAATGTGGTAGCCATCAGCAATCGCGGCACGGCGATCTCCGGTTCATGGCGTGGTTCGTCGTATTTTACCGAAGGCGTCGACATCTACCAGAATTAGACGTTTGGGCGATCTCAAAGGCCATCTTCGTCACAGCAGCAATCATTCCTGTGAGGGGTTCCTTACCAAAACGTTACAAAATTTTCCTCTTCCTTGGCGGAACATGACAATCACTGCCGACGGCGGAATATCGATTGCGATTAGCTGCTCAGCCACGTGTTCTTCTCGATGAATGAACGCCTGACTGACTCCAAACCTCTCAAACTCAGAGCTCAATCTCTTCCCTGTCGAATCAAAGCTTTCAATTGTAAGCGGTAAATCCTTACGTCGGAAATGAATTCCAGCAACATCCGGCTGCTCAAATCGCTCTAGCTTATATCCGACGGTGTTATCGTCTTTCCAAACAACTGAAGTTCGAAACTCCTTGTAGTATGTCACATTCTTGTATTGAGGCTCCTCCTCCGTTAGCGCGTCTCTACCATCAAGTATCGTGGGAGCTGAAGCAATGATCGCGATGGCAATCAAGCAATGAACTGGGTATTTGGGCATGGCTCACTCACAATCGAAAAACGTCCAGAGGTTTGGTCAGGCCATCAACGGGACATTCCGACCCGAACGGGTTTACTGCATGAATGGTGTTAGCACATTGGGCAAACGTGTGTTGCACGACGAACGTCTTCGGATCACCGGGACCGAGAGGATGAGCAACCATAGCCCAAGGTTAACGCGAGGTCTCCGGTGCATCCGGTTGTTCGTCGCATTGTACCGAAGGCGATCAGGTCACGCGAAAGTTGACTCGCCAATTTGAGTTCAGAGGATCTGCGGCCACTAGCCAGAAAAGACAAACCTTGATCGCTCCTTGTCCCACTCCGAGGAGCCTTCATGCCTTAAGTGGATGCGCACTCTCATCATTCAAATTCCGCGTAGTAACTGACAACCTGGAAGCTCTCTAGTTGCACCCGCACTTCTAGATAATCCGGGAATCCCCCACTCATTGGTGTCAACTCATCAACATTCGCAATCTGCTTTCGCCTCAAATACGAATCGTGAAAGAAATAGAAAATCAAAACGCCGGAGTCACTGCGACTGTGTCTGCTGACTTGGTACTCTGAAGAATTCCTGTCCGTTATTTCGTTTCCGGCGAGAATTCCATCGACAAACGCGTCGGCTATCAACCTGGCTTTCGTATTGTTCTCTCGTTCGACTCGGGCGAATGCCGAGCTACGCCACTTGTTAATCGAGTGTCGCCCAACCGCGACTCCTATGAAGAGTAAAACTGCAACGGCTATAAATCCTCGGGAAGTAGCGGTGAACATATCGGAACTTTATCTTTGGCTTTCTTGCACCATTGCGTCACGCGGCCCGCTGATTTGCGTTTGTACGCATCGACGGTACGACAACAATCATTGAAAAAGTACACGGGGCCACATTTGCCGGACGGTCGAAACAAAAAGCAATCCGCGAACGTAAGCTTCGCCAACGTCTTGTTGAAAGTATCCTGCGCGAAAGCTACTTCGTGCGACGAACGTTCAGGATGACCGGGCGGTGAATTGATGGTATCGAGCGAAGCGAGGAATCCGGCCGATACCGCTCCGGTCCATCCCGTGGTTATGGTGGCATTCTAACGCGACCATCCAGACAGATGACGGGCCGATTCTGACGCCTCAGAAAAACAGTAACAATTCTTCACCGTGGCCGTGCACTGGTGAAAGATCGTCGTGACTTGCAGATGCGCAACGCGAACCACCTCCGGGGGAGAAAGTTGCCGAAACGACCGCGTCACGTCTCGATCGTCGCCACAACCAGATCACGTACTGCGCACTCTTCGCGACCATAACCATTTAAGTAATCGTTGGTCACTTTTTCGGGAATGGGTTTCGCGGTTGGGTGACCTTTGTTGGATTCGATTTATTGCTATGGTCAGCCGCTAATAAATGGAATCCCCCTCGGGGTGAGTTCGTGTTCTTTTTTGTTTTTCGCTGGACACGCTCCACCGTCAGTATACAAAACAACACCCGCAAAAAAATCGGAGACTCGACACAGGGAGGGCACTGGATGTCGTTGACTCGATTTCAATCACGGATTCTTGGCACTTCGCTATCAAAGGCGGAGCAAGCCTGGTTTCCCAAATGGGTCGACGGTTATCGGCAGCACTGTCGCGGCACGCTCGATCAGAATCTTCCGGTCACCGAAGAACTCGTCATCGGGTTCCTTCGCTCACTTCGTGATCGTCGTGTTGAAGCTTGGCGTCGGTTACAAGCCGCGCGAGCCATCGAACTTTACCAGGAGTTGATTCCGATTGAAACGAAGTTGGACTTCGCGAAGATCAAACGAACGCTGCACGAACTCGACCGCAAAGAGAACCATCAATCGGCACCGCAGAGCCAACGTGAACAACAAATCGTTCCGGGAGAATGGAATCCGGGAAAACTTGATGATTCGGAGCCGGAAACCATCAAGCGTATGCGCGGCCGCATGCGAGTCCTTGGCTATCGAAGGAGTACCGAAATCGCCTACGTTGGCTGGCTACGCCGCTTCATTCGTCATGTCGATGACGAGCGATTGGAACGCTACGGCGAAGCGGAGATCGCCGATTTCTTGACCGAGCTGGCCCTGACCGGACGCGTCGTCGCGGGCACGCAGAACCAAGCCATTTCGTCGTTGACGCTGTTTTACGAAAAAGTGCTCGGTCGCGAACTTGGCTTCATCCATTCGCTACGCGCGTCAGAATCGGCCCGTCATCT
>DNPC01000623.1:2855-3176 GCA_003501565.1 Planctomycetaceae bacterium
GCTTCATCCATTCGCTACGCGCGAGAGAATCCGTCTACCTGCCCGTCGTGCTGACCCAGTCAGAAGTCCTCGAACTGCTCAATCAATTTCCGTGGAACTTTAAGCGGACCATGTTTCACTTGATGTACGGGAGCGGTCTTCGGCATCGTGAATGTCGATCGCTGCGCATCAAGGATGTTTGTTTTGAGCGACGCGAGATCTTGGTCCGCAACGGCAAGGGCGAAAAGGATCGCGTCACCGTGCTGCCGGAGCTTGTCCTGGAAGAACTGCGGCGGCAATTCGATACGGTACGCCTGGTGCACCAACAAGATCTCGAGGAAG
>DNPC01000620.1 GCA_003501565.1 Planctomycetaceae bacterium
GCCTTCGGCTTGCCGTTATACAACAACCTCTCGCGGTACCCGGTCAGCGGCGCCAAAACTAGAAATGCAGCAAGCCGTAACAGCGTACAGCTCGTTACGGCCCACTTAAGCCAGTATCCTACTTATCGCAACTAGTCGCTGATGATCCAGTTGAAATTGAAGAAGTTGAGAGCGGAATTCGCGAAGATCTCGCTGGGCTTGTAATAGAGCATGACGTAGTCACCGGCCATGATGCGGACACGTTCGCTAGGCTCTTTAATGGCTTGGCTGAGGTCGACACGAATCGATACCTGCTGGCCGTTTGGCAGCTTTCGAACAACCAGTGCCCGTGTGGGCGGAATGATGTTTCCGACGCCTGCACCGGCTCTCAGTACTGCGACCGAAGACGTTCCTCCAAAACCCCCGACTGATCCGTTCGCAAGAGCGATGGCTTCGATGATGTCCAGGTCTTCGTCCCGCGGCATTGGGATCTGACCGCCCGCTAGAAGGCCACCGGTGTAGAAGTAGTCGTCACGCCGCGGTTCGACGTAGATTACATCTCCATCTTGCAGGACAACATCGTCCGGAGCAAACGGAACTGGCTCACCAGGACACAGCTTCAGTGGTACGCGAATCGCGTCGACGTGTGATGGATTGGCAAGAACGACTTCCGAGGGCGACATTTGATGGTCGTGAACGCCGGCGTGCATTTGTGCAAGGCCTTGTTCGCCGATCAACGACTTGCGCAGGATCCAAATCTCGTTGTAGGCATCGACGCCAGGTAGCCCGCCGGTGGTTGCCAATGCGTGCAACACATCGCTTTCGTAGGCTGGCAAATCCACAACAGCGGCACTACCGCGCTTGTGCAGGGTAACTTCACCCTTTCGAACAAAATTTGCAGCTTCGATAGATGCGTCTTCGCGAAGAACCAGTACGCGATTCACGCGGCTACGGAGCAAGGTAACGTTCACTTGGTCGTTACCCTCCCGAGCGATGCCTTCGTCGATATACGAGCTGCGGATCTTCTCGGCAGCCTCGCTGAGCGTAAGCCCTTCAAGGGCGACCGAAGGGACCAACGGCAACTGGACAACACCGTTTTCTTGGACTTGCAGCGGCAATCCGTAGCTGGGCGCGTTGACGACGCCAGTCGGTGGATAGTACTCGCGATTCAGTGTCGCCTGGCCGGTAATCAATGGCGGGAGCTCTTTGGGCTCGGGCGGGATCACACCCTGCACCGTAACGGCCAATACGTCGCCAGGTCCGACCAAGTGCTGCTTCGGGAAACTTCCCTGCAGCATTGAGAAGTTAATCGGCGTCAGCGCGCTTCGCGATGGAGCCTCGAATTGTTGTGGCAACCTAGCCGCTGGAATCGCATGCTTGGAAAACGTGATACAACCGGTGCTGGTGGCTGCAAGCAGGCAAAATGCACAAGCGGCGATTTGGCGTGAGTACTGGAGCATCTTCATCGGTGAGCCCTTCCCTGGGATTCGATAAAGTTTGTTTGGCTAGGTGAGTTTTAGTGATGCTGCGTTAGCGGCGTAGCTTTGTCGGTGACAAACAACAAGCTACTGCGCGGAGGCCTCGATTACATCGATTGGCCCAAAGATGTTCGGTAACGCCGGAGTCTGCGTGTGACTAGACGGTGCAACTGGGACGACTGGCAAGCCAGGGTCTACTTGCATAGCGGGAGCAACTGGCAAACCGGGGCTGGGTTCGAAGTGAACCGGAGGTGTGACATCCTGTCCGCAGGGGGCACAGTCATCTTGGCACGCGTCCGGAGAGTAGCAGGCGCCGTTTGCGTTGCAGTTCACAGTCGGTGCACAGGCACTAACCGGTACGTTGTTGAATTCGCCCAGGCCGCACTTCTGTGCCGACGCAACCCCACATTGGTAACCGCGAAACCAATCTTCTACTTGGCCGCGAGTCTCGCAGCTTTGATAGCTGGCGGACCAGTACTTAGGAGGCGCAACCGGTGGGACTTTGCAATCTCGGCCGGTGGCCAGATCAAAGTAGCCCTTCTTGAAGCCGTCTTCGAAGTCGCGGCTAAGGCTGTGTCGCTGTTCTGCAGAGTATGATTCGCGGTAGCTCTTGGCGGCGCGGCTGCGGTTGGCGCGATTGTAGCTCCAGTCTTGAAGTCCAGCGGCTCCCATGCAACCGGTCGACAAACCGAGTAGGCATATTGGGAGCCATCGCGTGCGGGCTATGGCCATGATAGGGGCACCTTTTCCGTCGTCCATAACGCTGTAGATACTCGCAGGCTCACCAACGCTAAGGTTGGCTTGGCCGCGTCAGCCGATTCCATCCGGCTCATCCGTGCAAGTTGGATCGACCTGCTGTCGGTGGCTTAACCAGCGAATTAGAGTCTGCCGCTACGACTGGGCATTCTGCATTGCCGGAGAAAGCGTACCGAGACATACATGCGGCACAGATTAACGCATCGGTGGTGAGGTATAGCGATTGTTGCGAACATGTGGGCAGTAGTGCGCCCTGTAGCCGCGCGGGCGCAAACCTAGCGAGCTTTGTTCGGAAGCAAGAAGTGCCGGTGGGTGACTTCCAGGACTATCGCAATTCGTCAGAAATGATGGCCTTGAGAATCGCCGGGACGTTCTCTCCGAATCCGCCGGTCATCGATTTGGACCGGCAGAAAGCGTCGAGTTCATCGATTTCCAACGTTTGACGTGAGGCGAGGCGATAGGACTTTGTCGCACTTTTGCGAGGATAGATGCCGGAAGAATCAAAGTCTGTGATCACGATCTTGCCCAAGATGTCGCAGGCTACAGGACGCAGTGGTTTGCGTTCCAGTTCCCGTAAGTAGGACAGTTGGGTTCGTCCTTCTGTGGTCACAAATACGTGGGGGGTGAGTTCTGTACCGGATTCATCGGTTGTGCCGTGGATGAACACAAATTCGTAGACATCATTCTGGAGTCGCGTGCCAGGTTGTAGCATCGGAGTGCGGAACAGTAGCACGATCGTTCGCAATTCTTCGGGATCGTAGAAGCGTTTGCCAGGCTGAGCAAACAGCCCCAGCGAGTGGAAATCTCGGATGCTAGTCGAGACGACTGGCTCAAAGGGCTGCGTCAGTTTCGAGCCGCGATATTGGGCCGTCACTGCCAGCGGACGATGGTGAAAGTAGAGTTTGCGGTCGAGTAGATCTTTGCGGACTCGTGTTTGGATGTCGACATAGTTTTCTTCGAGATAGTCGACGATTGAGCCCCGTGAAATGATCGGCATTTGTGCCCGGTCGGAGGCCTCAATTTGTAGTCCAACCGAAAATGCGCTGCGGCGGGAGGCTGGGATTAGGCGTTGCTTTTTCGCGCGAGCCGCATCGCGGGCCGTCAGCGTCGATCGGAACGACCTAATT
>DNPC01000602.1 GCA_003501565.1 Planctomycetaceae bacterium
TGCTTGGCCCCCATCGTGATTCGCAAGACAATAGGATCACCGTCATAGATCCCAGTCTTCTCCTGGTCGTACACGTGATGATCCACGCCCGCGGCTCGAATTCGGATTCGGTACGTGCCCGTCACTGGGATCTCGTCAAAGCTCCGAAGATGGATCTCATCCTGTGTGCCAACTACTTCCACACCTCGTTCGGAGCGTTTCGTCTTGTCCTCACGTTTGCGATTCTGCGTATCGACGATCGAAAAATCCTTGGGTAGGAAACGATGAGTGATCGAGTTAGGGCGTTCTCCCTGGAGAATCACACCGTCGAGGACTCGGCGAACCGATGCCACGTACTGGTCCAAGTGATACTCGCTTAGGCTGAGCGTTTCACCGTGCGTGTCGAAACCGCTGTGCAGTGTGTCACCTAGCAACGTGCTGGTTGGATCATGAGAACCGACGTGTTCAAGTTGTAGTACATCTCTCACGCTATTGATGAACTCTCGATTGCTCATCCGGCGCGGCGGCACATGAATCGGCCGCTGAATCCGTTCCTCGAAAAGTGTGACGTTTTCGCGTAGGAAGCTGAACAGCCTTTCACGCTCCCGATCAGTCATGTTGTTATGCTTGGCTGGCGGCATGTCGCCGGATTCAACACGATCAAGGCTACTAGCCCAGAAGTCGGAAGAGTCGATGTCAGGAGCATTCCCCATTTCATGAAGCGAGAAGTCGCCTTTAGGAAGCGGGCCTGTATGACATTTTGAGCAATGGGTTTTGAGCAAAGCTAAATCAGCATAAGCCAACGAGCTGCACGCCAGTCCAATTGTGACCGCCGGAAGAATGCAGAGGTTTTTCATTTACTAGATGCCGCAGAGAAATGGGGTTCCGACATGTGCAATGCTGAAAGGCTTCAACTTTGCCCTTCTAGATCAACGCTTGCCGCAGAAATGTGAAGGCGACTAAGCCGTTCCCGATGCAAAATCGAATCTTCCGGTACTCTGATTGAATTGGTCATATTCAATACCAAAGTGATGCAGCAGTGATAGATAGAGATTGCACAGCGGCATGTTGTCCCCGCTACGGTCACGCGTATCCACATGCCCGACATGCTTCAGCCCACCACCAGCGACGAAGATAGGAAGATTTCGATTCGAATGCGTTCCCCCGTACCCCATCCCACTGCCGAACAGTACTACGGTATGGTCTAGCATGCTGCCATCGCCGTTGGGCTCGGGAATCTCGTCCAGCTTCTTCAGGCAGCGAGACAGCTGGGCAACTTGGAAAACTTCGATCGAGACCAATTCATCGACCGTATCTTCCTTCTTGCCATTGTGTGTGCACGCGTGATAACCGCGGGTGACGCCTTTCACATCGGTGTACTTGAGTTCCGGTGAGTATCCGATTGTCGCTACGCGGGTCAGGTCCGTCTGGAACGCATAGGCGACCATATCAAAAACCGCGTTGTAGTGATTGTGGATTGTTATTTCCGAACCGCTGAAGTACGGATCGACGTCAAACTTCGGCTTATCGCGGTCTACCCATGCTTGGCGATCGACCATGTTTGCCTCAAGTTCACGCAGAGAGTGTTCGTAGAGTTCTAAACGAATCTTGTCGTTACGTGACGCTCGAGCTCGCACGCCTGCGAATTGCTCGCGAACAGCATCCAGCATGCTTCCGTTGCGTTGCAACAACTGCCGTTGCTGCTGGCGCTGAGCATCGGTCAAATTCAGAAAAAGATGATCAAACATTCGCTGGACGTCAGTGAATGGTTTGATATCCACACCGTTTGCATTCCAGCTCATTCTGATGCTGCGCTCAAGGCATGCATTGACAAATGGGAATCGCGTTTCTGCGGCCATCCGTCTTGCAACGATCTGATCGATTGACATGTTCTTTTCTGGAAACGCTGCTGACGTTTCAGGAAGAACTCCACTCAGAAATGAGACTTCACGACCGTGGCCACTCTTCATGTTGTGGTCGGTGTGGGAAAAGATGCTCAAACGATCACGCAACCATTCCAGTGGTTGAAGCGTCCGCGGGAACGTGTAACTCGTACCAAACTCTCCCGGGAAAAAGTTATCAGGATGAGCGCCAAACGGGTTGCCCACGACTAGAAATCGCTTCGGTCCACTAGCATCCGCGACGGACGAGGCAGCATACGTATTCCGCGACCGCATGCTCTCCAGAGCGGGCAACGCTAAAGCACCACCTATTGTGCGAAAGACGGCTCGTCGATTGGGAAGCATGGCAATTCTCCTGAGAATCATTTCTCGCGACCGCGCGAAGGCGGCAGGTACATCTGGAAGCTCCGCAAACAACTGCGCCTGCGATTTGATGTCCTATCCGGGCTGCGGCAGTAATCTGCCGGTTCTTCGAAAGAATTTTCTGGGCGCAGGTATCACTCTGTGTTTCTTGACGCAAAAGTGGCATGAAATGCTGGTCAATGTTTGCAAGCAAACTGTGGCCTTCGTGCAAATCTGAAAAACTTTCGGCAGATATAATGTCCGCGAGGAATAGGATAACGTGAGTAACCAAGCATCGCCAACTTCGAAAGAGTCTGAATTTGTCGGGCTGCTAATCCGGCACGAACCTGTGTTGCGCGCTTATGCCCGAACGCTCCTGCCAGCCTGGATTTCTGTGGACGACGCTCTCCAAGAAGCCGGGATCGTGATGTGGGATAAGTTCGCTGAACTCCGATCACAGGATGGCTTCCTCCCATGGGCAAAAGTAATTGTTCGCTTCAAGTGCCTTCGCCTGATTGAGGCGTCTAGGAAACAGAAACCCATCTTGAGCGATGCCGCAATTGCACTTCTCGCGGAAGAAACCGACGTCAGCGAGGAAGCGTACCAAGAAATGCGACTTGCGTTGGATTCGTGCCTAGGGCAAATCTCACAGGCGCATCGCGAACTGGTCCTTGCACCGTACTGCGAGCACGGAAAAATCACGGAGTTGGCCGAGCAAATGGGAAGGTCACGGAACTCACTCTACAAGCTTCTCGGCCGGCTACGTACCGAACTGGGGCGCTGCATCGAATCAAAGCTCGCTTCACAAGGTAGTTGATATGGATTGGAATCAAAAGATTCAACGCTACCTCTTGGGCGAAGCGTCTGAACAAGAAACGGCCGAGCTGACTCACGAGCTCGAAGAGAATGCGGATCTACGTCAAACGTTTATTTTCGCGTCGCATGTCGACGCTGCATTGCGTGAGCGGTCGCTTCAAGAAACGCTTTCGGAGGTTGCCCGCGATGATAAACGTGAGCTTCCCAGTCAATCAGCAAAACGACCATCGTGGTTCTTCATTTCAGCATCTGCAGCACTCGCGGCTACCGTGTTCGTGGCAATCGGGATTTGGATCAATCGTCCCGAAACAATCGCAACGATTGCTTCTAGTGAAAACGCCGCGTGGGAAAGCGCACTTCCCACGAATGTTGGAGCTGGCTTGACCGCTGGCCAACTGGAACTCAAACGTGGCATGTCCACAATTAAGTTTCGATCCGGAGCCGAAATGCTTGTTGAGGCACCAGCCAGTTTAAGACTCCTCAGTCCGATGCGCGTGAAGTTGTTGAGCGGTACAGCGGTGGTGAACGTGCCCGATTCTGCCAAAGGATTCGTTCTTGAAACCCCCAATGGCTACGCCATCGATTACGGAACAAGGTTTTCAGTGGAGATAGACGATCGAGGCGACGCAGCAGACTTCGCATTGATTGAAGGCAAGATTGAAGTTCACCATGCAAAATCTGGTGAGTCGCGGATGCTCGCTGATTCCGGGGTCAGTGCCGTTGTGTCAGCAAAGAGCATCACCGTTGAGACGGGTGATCTTGAAGAGCAAGTGAAGATGTTTCCTCTAACTCTCGATGATGACACCTTCAGAATCTCATCTAACGGTCGCTGCCGATCTGTCGTCAAGTTCGAGAAATTCCAGGACCGAAAGATCTTCGATGACTTTCTCTATGTCAAATCCGGCAACAATCCCAATTGGGACTACAAGTCCTTCTTTCAATTCGATGTCTCTGAGGTAGATCGTGATCGACTAACTGATGCACGGTTGCGACTAAATCTGGTTCCCAGTCCCTTTGGCGTCGCTTCGTTGCTTCCACGCGTGAATCGCTTTGCAGTGTACGGAATCACCGATACAGACGCGAGGCAATGGCGCGATGGGGCACTGTGGAGCGATGCCCCAACTCCAGCGGAGGGCGTTTTACTAGGGCAGTTTGAGATATTGCGAAGCCAGGAGCGTGGGAGCTTTGGCATCTCCAACAAACGCTTGCTCTCTTTCATTAAAGAATACGGCGATGCCCCTGTCATGCTACTAGTCATGCGAGAAACCGGCAAAACCGACGGAGTTGGCAAAGTACTCGTCCACGCCTTTGCAAGCGACACACACCCGGAATCAGTTGGGCCACAGTTAGAGTTGTCTACAAACTGATCATTGACTAAGTCAGGCGTACCTGTCGGCAACAGGACGTCTATGTCAACAAGAGCGTAGCGTCGTCGTCAGGGTGGGAAATCGCAAAGGTGAGAATTCGCGTCAACTAGGCGTTTCCTCGTAATCGCGGTCCATCGTTCTCTTCCAATTCTGCAGCTCGATCGTATTGCCTTCGGGATCTCTGCAGTAAACAAACGTTAATTTGCCGACGCCTTCCACGTGACGTGACGTTGGTGATCCGAGTTTGCTGCCACCTGCCTTCAATAACGCGGCCAAGATCTCTTCGACGTCATCCACTTCGAATGCAATATGTCCAAAGCCACGCGCATTGGGGACTAAATCCGGCTGTTCCTCATATTCGAGATACTGGAAGATTTCCAACGTTGGACCTTGCCTCCCGTACCCGGGTAGCAACAAATGGACTCCTTCCAGGTTCGCGTCTTTAACTCCAGTTCCCTGAGCTAGCCAGTCTCCTGACTGCTTCCGGATCGGAGGAACGATCTCACAGTCAAACACGTCAACATAGAACGCGGATAGCTTCTTCCAGTCACGACAAACGATGTTCGTGTGAGCGTATTTCATTGATTTTCGTCCGAAGTCTCTAGCGTGCGATCAAATGACGCTTTCAACGCCAAAGAGGGTCCAGCGGTACGGCCGGTGAATCGCTTTCAGGAGCGTGCTAATGACGGCTCCCGTCCTTGGTGATTGCCGACCGGATCTCCCGAGCAACTTGCGCGGCGAGTTGCAGATTGGCAGTGGGACGGAAGTGGACGTTGTTGGGAAGAAGAAAACGCTGCATGTGGGGGAGAACAAATGCGTGCAAGTCATTAATCGGTATGTCGTTCTCTTGCATAATCTTCTTTGCAATCGCGTTGTAAATGCCGGGTTGGTCTGCGCGGCGAAGCGGACCGCCCGGTTTATCGGGATACGGCGTTGTGGTAGCGAATACGAGCTTCGCGTCCGTCTTCTTGAGCTTAGCGACAATCTTCCGCAGATTCAGTTCGTATTGTTTGGGATCGGACTGTTGTGGAGCATTCGGATCAGTGCTGTTGCGTCCGGTCTTCGGATCGACATGCTTGAGATCGTGCAGGCCAAAGTTAAAGTGAATGACATCAAACGAGCCCAAAGCCAGCCAATCGTCAATCATTTCGACGCCTCGCTTGGTCCCTTCGCAGTTGATCCAGCCGCCACCAGCATTGGTTGGTCGCACAATTTCCACTTCGTCAATCAACATGCCCTGCACGATGGGCGTGTAGCCCAACGATATCGAATCACCTAGTATCAGCACCTTTGGCTTTCGCTGACTGGGCTCGATCAGATCGACGTAGACAAAGTTCGCTCCCCAGGTTTGCTCGGAGCCAGAATCGCTGAGCTGCGTCTGAAGCATCGCCTCGCCAGCCTCGAGATCGATTTCGATCACACACAGGCTGCTGTCCGCCGGGATCAACGCCGACGCGGTCGCATCGCCAACGATTACGATCCCTTGCGACGCCCCAAGTGGCAGTGGTGTTTCCTTCATGGCGCGACAAAGCGTCATCCGGTAGCGACCGGCTTGTTCAACGCGTACGGCCCAAGCGCCCTGGCCACGAAAACCATCACGCAGTGCACCGGAGTTCCACGGAGAACCACCTTCGAGCCAATCCATCGCACACAGGAGCGTTGACGGAGCCGCTGGAGCACCAAGTACATGTCGCTGAACAAGCTCTTCTTCCGGAGGAAGGCTCCGCCAGAACTTTTCATAAGCGGAATTCAATCGAGCAATCCGGGCCGGGTGCTGTGGTGCGAGATTCTCCTTCATCAGGGAATCGTGGCGAACGTTATACAGCCTGCCCCCGCTGACCAATCGCCAATCACCTTGTTTGACTGCAGCATGTTTCCACTTCTCTCGTTCGCGGCCACGTGGACATTGCATCACCAGGATACGATCATCTGCCCACTGCGATTGCCCAGAAAGTAGCGGCACTAGGCTTCGCCCATCCAGATCCTCCGGAATGCGGATGCCGCAGATTTCAAGGATCGTCGGGCAGATATCGCGAATGCAAGTAAGTGCCGTGTTGGGTCCGCTAGCCGTCTTACCTGGCGTCATCTGCTTCGGCGGCTGGATCATGCAGAAAACCTGATGCTTTCCCTCACCAGCATTTCCCAAGTCAGCTTGCCGATCGCGTCCGGGCCATACCGGCGAAGGTGAGCCGCGATCCCCAACGCCTTGATCGGCCATGAAAATGACAAGGGTGTTTTCACGCAAGCTTTGTTTATCCAGAAACGTCAGCAAACGGCCCAAGTTGTCGTCAATATTCTCTATCATCGACAATAAACTCAGATTGGTTTCGTCCTCCGTAACACCGCGCGCCCTGATACGTTCAAGTGCCTTGGGCTCTGCCTGAACAGGGAAATGCACCGCCGGCGTCGGGATGTAGCAAAAGAACGGCTGCTCCTGCGTATCCTCGATGAATTCCATCGCCTGGTCAAACAGCACGTCCGTGGAGAAGCCTTCGGTCGGGATCCAAGTACCATTGTCTTGGAAGTGCGCATTCATGTGGCGGTTGCCCGCGTAGTCTTCCAATTGCCCAATCCCACCGCCACCGTGAACGAAGACATCGTCGAAGCCGCGCAGTGAGGGATGGAATGGATGCGACATCCCCAAATGCCACTTGCCAAAGATCCCTGTTCGATAACCGGCCGCTTTGAGCCGATCGGCTAGCGTAGTCTCCGCCGGGTCCAGTAGCGAAACCCCG
>DNPC01000597.1 GCA_003501565.1 Planctomycetaceae bacterium
GTCCTTTCTATTGCTGGCTAACGTACAGAGTTAACCGGACGCAGGCGGTTGACTGACATATGAAATCTGCCGGGTGAACCTGCGTTCCGGTTCAACGAGTTGTTATGTGGTGGGTGAGTTTCAATGAGGATATCCCAAGCAAGCCTGTGTTTGAGGTTCTACAGATCCGATGGCTGGACGCGGGAATTGGTACGGAGCATGCTCAAGCAAGACAAGCGATTGGCGAGAGTGATGCCACGCTACTTTGACGAACGTGACAGTGCGGGCAAGGGCAGCTTTGAACTGGATGACGGACTCCCGCACGACGACTGCACGTACTACGCAGTGTATGGCGTGAGCGATCCGTTTAACGCTGCAGCGATAGCTGACCACGAGATTGACTAACCACATAACGCCTAAATTCACCCGGTCGCGACGGGTGACGTTGATTACAGAATGCGGCCCGATCGCGACTCGGGTGCAATTTCTTGTTATGCGGCCGTTTTGGAGTAACGATGGAAGTTTCAATCACAGAACTGCGGGAAATGCAAGCAGATAGAGATAAGTTGGTCGCGGAAGTCGCCACGCTGCGAGCGAAGCCAGAGAGTGGAACGTACAACGAGTTGGCGGACAGGGTCGTCAGCAATAGCGTGTCATTCACGCCCGACCAGAAAGACCAAATACGAGAGCTGATTTTGAATCGCGGACACAAGGCAGCGAAGTCCGCATAACTTCCAACAATCACCGGACCGTGGCCGGTGATGTCATATACAGAAAACGGCCGGACCACGGTTCCGGTGCATTGGGTTGTTAGAGGTACAACGGTATGGGAACACAGGACGTTGATGAAGTAAGCAAGTTCTATTGTGAGCTGGTCCCCGATGATTGGGTGAGTGTAGGGCGTGCGGGCAAGGCGTCCGTGGCTGTCGGCTCTGCTTTTGGAGGTGGCGTCATTCTCCGCAAGGCCGCAATGGAATCGCTGATTGAGTGCTTGAGCGAACACCTGAAGCGAATTGAGAAGGGCGTGAGCGACTAGTTTGGGGCACGGTGTGTGCTCCCGGTTACTAAGCCGGGCACGACGTCCCTCTAACGCCTGCCGTAACCGGGCACGAACGAAAGACTATGATTACAGAAAACGCGAGATTGAGTGCTCCGGTTCACGGCATTGTTATGTGGCGATTGTCGCATCGTGCGGACCCGAAAGTGGTGCCGCTGGCGGATCGGCATTACAACCGGCAAAAGATTGGAAGTCCGCAGTTTGTGCCACCGGGCAGTTGCGTCGTGTTGAAAACGGATTGCCTGAAAGCGTTTTGGGTCACGAGTTGGCCGATTGCGGATTACGTCAAACATGCGTGGGCGGGTGCGTGGATTTGCTCAGCGTTTCGGAACGAAGGCGTTGACGGTGTATTGTCGAGCGAGTTGATACGGCAAGCGGTTGCGGTAACGCGAAACCAGTACGGCGAGCCCCCAGAGTTGGGCATGATTACGTTTGTGGATCGAAGCAAGACGAAGGCGAAATCATCGGAACACGTTGGACGGTGCTATCAGGAAGCGGGATTCACGCTGCTGAAAGAGAAGACGAAGGGTGGATTGTACGTGTTGCAAATGAGACCGGATGAGATGCCCGAACCAGTGGAACCGTACAGCGACCAGAAGACGCTGTGGTAGCCACATAACTTCCAACAATCACCGGACCGTGAAGAACGAGGATCAGAAATGGACGACTTGAACAACAAACCAATCGACGCGGACCACGGTTCCGGTGCATTGGGTTGTTCTACGCCAGCAGTTGTGGGTGAGCTACGTAGGCTTCGGGACGATCCGATGCTGGACGCGGAGCAAGATGCGACAGCAGCGGAAGTTTCCGCGTTGATATGCCAGTTATTGGGCGAGATAATTCTGCGGGATGATGCAGAATGTGACAAGTTAAGCGACTGGAAAGATGAGATCACGTCACTGCGATGCAAGGTGATTGGCGCTTGCGAATGGGTGTTTGACCAATGTGGGTACTGGGGCCATCAGTACTGCATGGGGTGCAACGTTGCGAGGTATCCCGATCTGGTGAAGTTGCGGTGCTCGGAAGCAAAACAGCAACTCGGTAACATCACTGAAGACGAGTACCAAAGCACTTTGGCGTAGAACGCCTGCAATCAGTGGGCGGCGACGAGAGATTATCAATTGCAATGCGGATGGCTTCGCCGCTCCACTGCATTGCTTTGTTCTGCGGCGATGAACTGCGAGTAAACGATGCCAGAAGGAACGCAAATCAAGGTGTGTTGCAATAGTGGTGCCAACATCAAGAGCACCCACGAACATTACGTCGAGCCAGTTGACCTTGGTTTCGATGATCGTGCTGCATGGGACGCAGCGACAGAAGAAGAGAAGATGGAAGCGGTAACTGAGTACTGGAACAGTCAGGGATACCCCGAAATTTACTGGGAAGACTAAGCCGTAGAACGTACAGAGTTAACCGGACGCAGGCGGTTGGCTGACATATGAATTCTGCCGGGTGAACCTGCGTTCCGGTTCAACGAGTTGTTATGTGGTGAACGGTATGGAAGCAATGGGGCAACCGCAGCCGGGCGAGTGGTGTTTCATTCGATCGAAGAACACCAACGAAGAGTTTGTGGCGCGTTTCCTGAACCACAAGTCTGACGGCACACCGGTTTTTGAATGCTCAACGCGCGAACTGTGGCAGGAAGTCGAGATTCTCCGCCACCTACCCAACTGCACCGGCTTCAACTACGTGCCCCCGCCAGAACTGACGCCAGCGGAAAAGCGGCTGCGGGAGTTGGACGCCGAGGAATATGACAAGGAGAACAAGCGTGGTTGAGTACAGGAGATTGAGTAAAGGCGAGATCGTACAGGAAGGCGACGAGATTGATGATTGCGTTGACGCATGGCGTGATGATCCAGTGTGGAAGCCGGCCAAGAACATTGGAGAACCGGCCCCTGATCCGCAGTACCCGGCACATCGGCAATACCGCAGGCCAGTTGCACCACCTTGCCGGACAACTCGAAAGTTGGCGATGGATGCAGAGAACGCGATTTTTGAGGCATTGGCGTTGAGCGGTGAACCGATCAGCAAGGACACGGAAACATGGCTGAATGCTGCGGCCATGTTGGTGCGGCGAGCTATCGAGTCGATTTAGCCACATAACTCTTTATTATCTGGATGTCCGTAGAAGGCATCCAGATGTTGCTGGTGCGATTCTGCGGTGCGGGCTCTGGCGCCGCTTTTTGTCCAGTATATGCGGGAAATTGTGCCTGGGCAATTGCGACTTATGTGGACGTGTGCCGCTTATTGTGGAATCCAGATAATCCAGTGGAATGGTAGAAATCTGGAATTTGGAGGCACGGGCATGAAACTGCTGGATTCTGTTCGCGAGCATATGCGGGCTCGTCATCTGTCCATTCGCACGGAACGGGCCTATCTGAGATGGATTGAGAGGTTTCTTCGCTTCCATCGGGGCCGCTGCGGTGAGTGGCGACATCCCTCTCTCATGGGGTCGACGGAAGTCAATGAGTTTCTGACTCATATGGCGGTTCACGGCAAGGCGGCAGCGAGCACGCAGCAGCAGGCTTTGGCGGCGTTGCTCATGTTGTTCCGGGAAGTCCTCCGGGTAGAACTGGATCTCGACATTGTCCGCGCCAAATATCCTGAGCATATGCCGGTTGTGCTGAGTGAACGTGAGGTGTGGATGCTGATGGCGGAGGTCCCGTTTGGCGTCCATCGGCTGATTGCGGGATTGCAGTACGGGTGCGGACTGCGGCTGATGGAGTCGGTGAGGTTGCGGATCAAAGATGTTGACTTCGATCGCTCCCAGATTCTGGTGCGCAACGGCAAGGGAGAGAAAGATCGGTATGTGCCGTTGCCCGCAAGGTTGATTGGGGGGCTGACGCGTCAAATGACGTCTGCATTGGTGCAGCATCGAGAGGATCTGGAATTTGGGGCTGGCTGGGTCTGGATGCCGTACGCACTGGCGGAGAAATATCCGGCCGCCGGCCGTGAGTCTGGCTGGCAATATGTGTTCCCGGGCCGCCGGCTGACGGTCGATCCGCGTCGTGATGATCTGGAACAGGGGATCATGCCAGGCCGCGGACGCCACCATGTACATGAATCGTCTGTGCAAAAGGCCGTGAAGCGAGCCGTGCGTAAGGCGGGCCTGACCAAACAGGCCACCTGTCATACGTTTCGGCACTCGTTTGCCACGCACCTGCTCGAACAGGGTACGGATATTCGCACCATTCAGGAATTGCTGGGACACAAGGATGTGGCGACGACGATGATCTACACGCATGTGTCAACTCTGGGGGCAACCGGAGTGCGCAGCCCCCTCGATACGTTGGGCGCTCGGTCTTTCGACGGCGTGCGCGGACTCCGTCCCCATGGGGGGCAGGGAGATGCCGAGTGAGGCCTGCATAGTAATGACACGGCAGGCCCTCGGATGTTACGCTGATAATCTCCTGGAAGAAGCGAGTGCGGAAGAATTCACAATTCGCGGTGGCGGGTTTACCCTCGTGCGCAGCACTGGCCAGGTGGAGTCTGTTTTCTCGGAATGCTGCGCGAGACGCTGACAGATCGCGTTGACGTTTATCGGCAGTGGTTCGCCGAC
>DNPC01000726.1 GCA_003501565.1 Planctomycetaceae bacterium
ACAGCGTGGAAACCGGCTTGGCAGGTTGGCGAGAGAAGCGAGCGAACAAGTGATGCAGACGAGCGAGCTGGCCGAGTTCGGTCGGGAGTGGTTTGGCTAATGAGGGAATTGCAGAGACTTGACGCTAACTTGAATCGCGTCGCTCAGTTGTTTCCACACCGACGCAAGTTGGCAGATTGTTCTTCAACTAGTCGGCTTGTCCAACTTCGGCGTCGGCGAAGTCAATGAAACTGCCGCAGGTGCGGGCGACCTCAGCAGTCAGCTCTGAACTGGATTGCGTGCAACGTTCAGTGACAGTAATCCCAAGATCACGCATATCCCTCAACACAAGAGCGAAAACCTTAAAGTCTTGTATCAAAAGAACTTTTCGCGATTGGAAAAACTCAGGTGCGCCTAGTGGAAATTAGGTGCGAGCCAGACGCACCACTCTCCCTCAAATCCAGATTCAAGGATCTCAGTATTCTTTTGCAGCACTAGGTGCTCCGCCTCCTCAGCCTCCATAAACGGTGAGAAATCGGGGCCAGTTTCAAAGACAACTTTTGTCTTGTCGTATGACGCTGGCGATGGCACATCCGTGGGAGCAGTTGGTTCAAAACCGGACGGTTTGACTCGAGCCACTGAATGCCTACTGAAGTGCTCAAGCCCCTGTGGGCGGCGGGCAAAAACCAGAACCAAAGCCGCTTTCGAATCCAAGACCGGATATTTGTCGGTCAATACGGGGATTTCCTTACCCTTGAAGAGAACGGTCTCTCGGATGAGCAACTTTGGCTTTTTCTTCCCGATTACCTCAGCGTCATCCTCACGGTACAGCTTCCCATTGTCGTCCGGCCAAGTCTCCGACGCTGGTCGCCCAACAATTTCACGCATGCTCTTTTCGGCGCGTTCAGCAGACTGCTCACTGCACGCAAGCACAACATCATTGGTGTCCTTGATGATGGCTATTAGCAGCTCGCCACGTTCAGATGCACTTGCTTCGTACTCTTTGATTTCCATCCATCCCTCCAGAATGGTGGGATGATAGCAAAATAGTGAATGGAAGCAACATGACACTCGCGTCTAGCATCTCAAGCAGGTTACTTCTTCAGATTGGCTACTTCTTCCTGATAGCCCTTTTGAAACACTTCTACTTCTGTCTTCTGCTTGGCCATCGTCTGAAACTTGATCAACTCCAGCAACGCTTTGTCAATCGATGACTGGTTGTCCAGCGAAATCGACTCGACAGAGTTGGACTCAAGGAGCTCTGCCACTTCTCTTAGCCCACCCATGATCACTTCCAGACGATCGGCTAATGATTGGAGTGACTTTGGATTATGTACCGTTGCGACTAAACGCGCCATTTTATTTCCATTTTGAATCGGAATTAATCCAGGAAGAAACTACACCCGCACGCGGAGAGTTTACCGCGGCTCCACTCTCAGTCAACTGGTTTGGAATTGGTGATGAAATTATACACCCCACTTTTGAGTAATCAACGTTCGATAGGTTCCACTGGCAAAAATAAAAGAAGTAAACAGGCAATCTAATCGCTATTTTATTGGAAATAACAATTGAGATTAGATAGAATAACTATTGTCGGTTTTATTCTTGTTTTCCAGGATTGGTAAAATGTCGAATGTTGGTAAAGTTGAGGGGCAAGTGAGGGAACGCTTGCTTGGGGTCATTGACCACACTCTTGCGTACGGACTCTTCTATTTAGCGCTTGGCGCCATTCCTGCGGTCGCGGTGTGGCTGTCCAGCAGCACAGTGCTGATGTGTTGGTT
The DNA here is from genome assembly GCA_003501565.1 of Planctomycetaceae bacterium. Taxonomy (GTDB): domain Bacteria; phylum Planctomycetota; class Planctomycetia; order Pirellulales; family Pirellulaceae; genus Aureliella. Next base: position 1,761 of record DNPC01000726.1, read on the forward strand.
CATTGGTATCGTTTGCCAGAGCGTAGCTTCAGTGATCTACTTCGAAGTTGCAAAACGCAATCTGGGCAACATAAAACCAATCAGCTCCGCAGACTTGTTGAAGCACGGGATCATCTTCGGTTTTTTGGGCGTGCTCGTCTTTTCCCTCTATGCGCCGTTTCACGATACAGAACAAAGCACCATCGGGGCGGAGGAGGCGCGAGCGATTGCCGCCTTTCTAGAAGATCAATCTGGATCACGGGAAGACGCCATCCGGGATCTTGCGGAGGCAATCTCTCGATTGAAAGGGCCCAATGTCCGCTTCGAAGCTTATGTCATGCAAGACGACCGTCTGGTTGTCGTGGACGGAGGATTCAACGGATTTGGTTCGTCGTTCAGAAACCGCGAGTTCGGTCTAGACGCCGCCCCTAGTGACGCTGGACTGGCAGGATACGTATATTCAAAATCGGAGCCACTAGTAGTTCCAAACGTAGATCAGATCCCGCCCGATGCGGAATACAAATTCAAGAAATTTGATGACGATGCAGATCGCATTGTGGGCCCGACAAGATCACTTGTTTTGGCTCCGATCCGAGCTCGGTTTGCAATCGAGGAGCTCACCACGATCGGAGTGGTCTGCCTCTCAAGCTCAGAAGTTGGAGCATTTACGGACGACGATGTTGCGTTGCTAGAAGTAGCAGGTGCCGCTCTCGTACGATGTCTGCTTCCAACAGACAGCAGCAAAGGCAAAGCACTGTAAGACCTTCTGCATTGGCAGCGTTTGAGCAAATGCGTTGCTCCGTTCGTTGCAGCAATGTCGCTTGTCGCTGCACAGTGCCCGCCTTTTCCTGTTTACATCGCCGTTTTCGCATTGCTTGGTTTCTACTACTTGTCGAAAGCACTTGTTCGAGTTCACCACGTTAGTCGCAAATCGCCAAACAAGTGGTTTGTGTTAGCCGCGTCCTCTGTGCTTGTTGTTTTTGCCTTTTCTGCTGTCATGTACTCATTCTATATCGTTACCAACACGATGAACGAAGCGATTGACGATGACTTCGATTAACAGATTGCCCCTCGGTTATAGGCGTTACAACAGTCCGTTGCACACGGAGGCACGGGCCGCGCGATTTCTGAAATCAAAGCTGTTCGCCGCGGACCGGTGAACAGGTGGAGTTATGTAACAACATGATATGGAGCACCTGCTATGTCAGATGATAACGAAAAAGACCATGGAGAGCCGCCAGAATTCGCAAAATGGCTGATCTGGCTTTTCCGCCCGATGACGTGGAAAAATCAGCCCATCATCGCCATAATCGTCACAGTCATCGCACTCTTTACGGTGTACTCAGGATTCAATCTGCTATTCGACAACGATGACGATCCAACGGCAGCAGACGCCGGCAACGGTACCGCCACACCGGAGAAAGCCCATGATGTTCAGATTACCGATATTCGCTTCTTGAACACGGACCCCGAAGGAGAAGTTGCTCCGGCACCAATGTTCAAACGCCTACAACTGACCTTCACAAACAAAGGCACTAGCACGAGTGTCGTTACCAAGTGCTCGTTAAAGTTAATTGACTCGTGGTTCGTTTCTCCCATAACTGGTGTGGGCGGCATCGTAGAGCCGTCTGCGACTTTCCGGATCTATGTGCCGCCGTCGCTTGATCCGGGGGTATACACGACTGCCGAGAGCTTTCTCGTTAACCTTGCGCCCGACGAGACTGAATCCGTTGAGCTAATTATCGATTATCCGCCCCTAGATGAGCCCACTGCAGTTGAGATTAACTCCACCTTCTGGTCTCAGAAAGATGAGGCCGCATTCCTAGGCGGCCCGGTGTTCTTGGCACCGATACTCTTGGCAAATATTGAACTACAACTTGATTCTGAAGATGTCGCGGAATC
>DNPC01000727.1 GCA_003501565.1 Planctomycetaceae bacterium
CGACATTCGTCCGATTCAATCAGAATACTGATGCCAATGAAGTCGGGCCCCACGTTGCAACCGTCCAGGCAGACTTGCTTGGCAACGAACTCCGCGATGCATCGATCACCGAAATTATCCGCTATTGGCGTGAGCAAGTCGGTGTAGTTCCGAACGCGCTAAGCCTCACATTTGATGAGCCCTCCCTTGGTCCGGCTGGCCGTGACATTGAATTGCAGCTAGATGGTCGACCGCTGGAAGATCTCGACGAAGTAGCAGAAAAGGTCAAGGTCTACTTTGGTACCTACGACGGGATTTACAATTTGTCGGATGACCTCCGTCAGGGCCAGCAGGAAGTGCTCGTCACTCTTCGATCAGGCGCCGTTGGGCTTGGCATTACCGCCCAAGAACTCGCGAGGCAGCTCCGCGGATCTTTTCAAGGCCTGTTAAGCGACCAGATTCAAGTTGGTGAAGAGGGCTATGATATCGAAGTGCGCTTTGCAGAATCGGACCGAGATAGTCTGTCGGACCTGGAGAATTACCGCGTCACGTTGCCCGGCGGAGTACCGGTTCCACTTGGCGAAGTTGCACGGCTTGAATATCGCCGCGGTTGGTCTCGGATTTCACGCATCGATGGCAGACAAGCTGTGCTGGTGTATGGCAATGTAGATTCTACAAAATCCAACGCAGTTGCGGCGATTAGAGGCATGCAACAGGAATGCCTGCCGGAGCTCGAATCTGAATACCCAGGACTGAGGATGTCGATCAAGGGCGCAAGTGAGAGTGGGGCCGAGACAGGCCGATCGATGGCATCAGCCGCGATCATCGGGTGTTTGGGAGTATTCGTAATTCTGTCGTTTCAGTTTCGCAGTTATATCGAGCCGGTAATTGTCATGGCGGCAATTCCGTTCGCCTTCGTCGGTGTCGTCTGGGGCCACCTCGCCTACGGCATCAGCTTGAGTTTGCCCAGCATTATGGGTTACGCATCGCTGGCGGGGATCGTGGTGAATGACTCGATCTTGTTGATTTTGTTCCTCAAGGGCCAAGCCAAGCAAAACGTCCCCATCGAACGTGCGGCAGTCGAAGCAAGCCGCCTGCGCTTTCGCGCCGTAATGATCACATCGCTGACTACCGTGGCGGGACTCATGCCACTCTTGGCCGAACAGAGTCTACAGGCTCAGGTGCTGATTCCGATTGCGATCAGTATCAGCTTCGGATTGCTAGCCTCAACCACGCTGGTACTCTTGGTTATCCCACCTATGTACGTGCTGCTCAGCGATTTCGGGTTAACCAGCTACGGTCGCCAGGCGGCTTAGGGTTTGGTGCACAAGCATCGCTGTGGTTTTCCTTTGTCGGCCCCACCGCGCGCAAAATTCTCCAGTTTGGGAACTCCTCCCTTTCAAGCGGCGTCTGGACCCAAGTCTGGATGTAGCAAACGCACGATTGGCGTGAACTCACACCGACCTTTTGCGATTCCGGCTAGTTATCAACGCCCAGCCACATGCGCGATAGCGTGCAAATTCCCCGAGATGCGTGTAGGTTGCACCCTAATCGGCACCAAGTTCTCACTACTTCACCAACAGAGACTCAGCCATGTGTTGTTTTGCCCAAGAGGTTAAGGATGTTCATTCGACCAAGATCTTCGCCCGGATCACCGAAGACGGACAGCAAGTGTTGGCATATTCGATGAAGTACGATTCTGAAGTGCCCAATGCCATGATCTTGCCGTTGCCGACGACGGGCCGCGAAGATTCGCTTGAATTCATCGACTTGAGCGGATACGAACGATTTTTCGATGACCTTCAGCGGGGATTCCCCAAGGTCCAGTCGCTACTTTCGCGTGCGCTTCCGATGGCTCGAGTCGATTCTGCTGTGAAGCAAGATCTGAAAGTCCACAAAGTTGGTAGCTTCGTCGCTTCGTTTGTCCCAACGGTCAAGGACTTCAGTCGTCTGGATCCCCAGTTTGTCATTCCTGCCGAGACGTGGCAGAGCGTCGACGGCTACGACGGATTCGGGTTCGCCGTCTTTCAGCTGGATGAGAAAGCTGGCAAGACACATCCGATGGCGATGCGATTTGAAACGTCGCTGAAGGACCAAGTGTTCTTTCCGACCTTGCACATTCATGACGGAGAGATCCACAAGAGCGAGAAGTTCGACCACTACCTTTTTATGCAGCACGCTGGAATGGATAGCGTAGTCGGCAGTTACGCAGGTCCCAAGAAGACTCAGTCACGCACGGGGATGGTTCGGTCCAAGAATCCCGTCCGTGACTTTGCAAAGCCTGACAAGAGCGCAGGCTTACTGGAACCTGACTTGTTACTGCATCGGAAGCGTATGAGTGGCAACTTGCCCAACCGCGATGAGATATTTCGAGTAGCCGGTCACCCAACGAAAGTCAGCTTCAACATCGCGCCCTGGCTTAAAATCGCGCCAATGGCTCTCGCTGCTACTGGCCTTGCCTGGATCATCGGCCGCAGAACAAAACTGCTTCGTGAGGCAAAGAAGTAGCATGAGCTCCGCATTGCCAATGCCCACAAGTCTCCGCGAGTGATATGTGGACCCCAACGGATTGATCAGGATGCAACATTCATTTCTAATCCATGCACCGGCCAGGCAGCATCGATAGCAAACATATTAGCTACGTGCTGCCGGCAGACCGACCATTGGGTTTGCATCGTGCCGTCAAACGACGCCACCCGAAGCTGGCGTTACCTATAGCTCAGCCAGGTAGCGGATCAGATCGGTGGAGGTGACGATGCCAATGAGCTTTTCGCCATCGACGACCGGCAAAGCGTGGAAGCTGTTCGCTCCTAGAATACGTGCGGCGTCTCGGATCGTGCTTCCGGCGGACAAGGTTGTAAGATCCTTGTTCATCACGTCATGGATCTTGTAGGTGTGATCCAGGATCTCGTCGAGTCCTTTGGCATCCTGATTGCCAAATTCGCCAAACGAGATTCGCATGAAGTCATTCCAACTGATGATTCCAATCAGTTTGTCGCCGCTTACGACAGGAATATGCTGTATCGGATGCTCTTCAAAGATCTTACGCAATTTGGAAACCGGTTCTCCATCATGAACGCTGATAATGTCGGTAGTCATGATGTGTGAGACGGGCTCATTCTTCTTCATCTAAATCTGCTTTCAAGGTAATAGTGTGGTGATTCGTTCTTTCCGCACGGCGCCCCTATGTTGGTAGGCTAGGGGAGGGGCTGCTTTGCCGCTGATCCTTCACCCCGCTCATACACGATGTTGGCGCGGCCGACGAGCAGTGGATCGATGGGTCCAACGCGGTCTAAGTCCTTGTTGCCGTAGGGAAGGCTATGTAACACGTAACGCATCGCGTTCAGACGTGCTCGTTTCTTG
>DNPC01000355.1:0-2564 GCA_003501565.1 Planctomycetaceae bacterium
GGATGGTTCCGTGTCGATTTCTGGGCGGGTTGAACACCCTAGTGAGTCGGGAGACGGCGTGCGATGTTCCGTTGTGCACCGGTCTGGCGGAAATGTGCGGCTTATCCGTTCGTGGACAGTCGCCAAGGGAAGTGCAGCTACATTGATTGAGCACATCAAGTTGAAAGAAGGCGACACGGTCGAGTTTGTTACTGATTGCCGCACCGGTCCCAGCCATGATAGTTTCAAATGGCAGGTTACCCTGACGCAATATCCGAAACGCCAAAAACACTCCAGTGAGCGCTCGTTCTCCGGACCTCAGCCTCAGAGTCTTGGCCCGACAGCGATACTTTGCCAGGCGCTATTGGCCTGCAATGAACTCGCCTTTGTGGATTAGGTTCGCTGGTTTCGGTCAGCTGACTGCATGAATTCGCTCCACTTTGGGACATCGCCCCAATGGCCCAACAGATCGCTAGACTCGCTCCATTTCGCACCTTTCTTGGTCATGACGTCGAGGGTGTGAGTGAGCGATATTCGAGCCAAACCGCCAGCGCTGCATCGTCCCGTTTAGGGGCCAATGATGCGCATTGACCAGAAATTTAGCCTTGGCTACAATTTTGGAATAGTGATTGGTTCGGATTAGCATCCTCTGATGCGGGAGAACGGAGTAGTGTGGCTTGCAAGACGGCGAAGGTCTTGTCTCGGTCTGCTCGGCGCTGCTGTGTTAACCGCTTTGTGGGGTTGCAGTGCAGGGAAGGACACCGAACAGCGCCCAAACGGTGATCGCCCATTAGTCGTCGTAACCACAGGGATGGTTGCGGACATCGTCAGAAACTTGGGCGGCGAACGGGTGCAAATTCGGCAGCTGATGGGCGGAAGCGTCGACCCACATCTTTACAAGCCAACGCGTAACGACGTTGCACAGCTGATGGAAGCGGACCTGGTCCTGTACAACGGCCTGATGCTTGAAGGCAAGATGGTTGATACGCTGGAGAAACTGGCCGAGGGACGCGACGGAAAGCGTGTACTCCCGCTAGCAAGCAGTTTGTCTCCCGACTTTCTTCTCGCTGGCAGTGGTCACACTGATCCTCATGTTTGGCTGGATGCGTCCACTTGGGCGAATACAATCGATGTTGTACTGGATGAACTGAAGCGAGCTTTACCAGATTGCTCCGGCGAATTTGATGACAACGCTGTCCAATATCGAGCCAAGTTGGCCGAGATCCATCGTTATGGTACCGAAAGAATTGCCACGATTCCTGAGTCCAGCCGAGTGTTGATTACGTCACACGATGCATTCCGGTACTTCGGGCGGGCATATGGTATCGAAGTTTATGGAATCCAAGGGCTTGCAACGGACTCGGAGGCGGGGCTGCAGCGGATCAATGACCTCGTGAATCTGATAGTGCAACGGAAAGTACCTGCAATCTTTGTCGAAAGCACGGTGTCCAAAGACAACATCAATGCCCTCATCGAAGGCGCACAGCGTCAGGGGCATGAAGTAGTCGTTGGAGGCGAGCTGTTTAGCGATGCCATCGGCCAAGAGGGGACATATTTGGGGACTTACGTTGGCATGCTTGATCACAACATAACCAGTATCACACGAAGCCTGGGCGGTGATGCACCTCCGCGCGGGATGAATAACAAACTGCCGGTTGAGTAGATTGTGCTCCGCAAATGTCTGTTGTGATTGGCTTACATGATTGATACTGCTGCAGATAGTGCTTCGCCACTGAAAGTCGAAGACTTAACGGTCGCGTATGATCGACGGCCTGTTATTTGGGACGTAGATTTCTCGATCCCCAAAGGTGCGTTGATCGGCATAGTTGGGCCCAATGGAGCCGGCAAGAGCACCCTGCTAAAGGCCATTATGGGGCTGGCCCCCAAAGCTTCAGGGCGCGTCGAAGTGTTTGGAGCGCCGTACCGGAAAGTTCGCTCGCGGGTTGGATACGTGCCGCAGCGTGAGACGGTTGATTGGGATTTCCCCGTCAGCGCGCTCGACGTGGTGACGATGGGACTTTATGGCCAGATCGGCTGGTGTTTACCCGTCCGTTCCAAACACCGTCGTCTCGCAATTGACGCACTCAAGCGAGTTGGCTTGCTGGACATGGCTAAGCGACAAATAAGTCAATTGTCTGGTGGACAACAACAACGAACATTCTTGGCACGTGCACTCGTCCAAGACGCTGATTTGTATCTGATGGATGAACCGTTTGCAGCGGTCGACGCGGCGACGGAAACGGCGATTGTCGATATCTTGCGGGATATGAAGGCGGATGGAAAAACGGCCGTGGTGATTCACCACGATCTACAATCCGTCCCCGATTACTTCGACTACGTAATCCTTCTCAATATGCGCGTAGTTGCACACGGGCCTGTCGACGAAGTCTTTACGACCTCCAATCTGCAAGCAACCTACGGCGGACGTCTAACCCTGCTGGATGAAGTGGCAGAGGCGATGCGGCGCCGGGAACGGTCGCTATGATCGGCCCCATTTGCGCTTGCGCATGCCTCGCGGTCCAACTCGCTTGCGTGCCATTGCCGGTCGCCGATTCGCTAACCGATCGCAGTATCGCTTTGCCAAC
>DNPC01000355.1:2648-5476 GCA_003501565.1 Planctomycetaceae bacterium
GGAGCAGGTGATCGCGCTGTTATCGCTTCGTGACTACAACACACGAGTCGTTGTGATTGGTACGGCGCTACTAGGGGCGGCGTCCGGCATCGTAGGAACGTTTACGCTATTGCGTAAACGAGCCCTCACCGGCGACGCGCTAAGCCACGCTACGTTACCCGGCATTGCCATTGCATTCATGGTGGGGGTGTGGATGGGCGGCGACGGCAAATCGATGCCGCAGCTGCTCGCTGGAGCTACGGTTAGCGGTCTACTGGGCGTTTTGTGTATCGCAGTTCTACGGAAGGGTACACGACTAAAGGAAGATACCGCCCTGGGGATTGTGTTAAGTGTCTTCTTCGGCGCGGGCATCGCACTTCTGGGCATTACGCAACAATTTGAATCCGGTGATCCGGCGGGGCTGGAGGGATTCGTACTTGGCAAAGCGGCGTCGATGCGGAGTGTAGATGCTTGGATGATCGGCGGAGTCGCTTCGCTGTGTCTTGTTGTGTGCGGACTTGGTTACAAAGAACTAAGACTTTTGTGTTTCGATGATGCCTTCGCGGGCAGCCGTGGGTATCCGGTCCTGCTACTCGACCTGGTTCTGATGGCTACCGTCGTCGGTACGACAATTGTTGGGCTACGCGCCGTCGGCTTGGTACTGATGATTGCGTTACTGATCATCCCCGCCGCCGCCGCCCGATTCTGGACCGATGGATTGTGGCAAATGATCCTGATTGCGGCATTGATTGGCTCCGGTGGCGCAATCGTTGGCGCTGGATCAAGTGCTTTGCTTCCAAGACTCCCCAGCGGGGCGATGATTGTACTTAGTTGTGCCTCCCTATTCATGGTTAGTCTTGTATTCGGAAAAAATCGTGGCTTAGTTGTCCGACTGTGGCGTCGATTGAAGCTCAATGCAACGGTCGACAGGCATCATTTACTTCGCTCCCTATATGAATTTTCTGAAGCCGCCGAAGAAACCCTCGTTGATCGCCGGCGGCTGCTGGAAGAAAGGAGTTGGGTCGGTCTACGACTGCACCGGTGTATTAGGGCGTGCGAAGCCGATGGTCTGGTTGTTTCGGTCGCGGACCAATTAAAGCTTACGCCAAAGGGGTGTGTGGAAGCCAAGAGGCTCACGCGTGAACACCGATTGTGGGAGCTCTATTTGATTGCTCATGCTGATATTGCTCCCGCACGAGTGGATCGGGCAGCGGATCGTATAGAACATGTTCTAGAGCCCGAAGTGATCGCGGAATTGGAGTCTTTACTTGAGCAGCAAGAGGCTGCTGTGCCACGCAATCCACATGCTGAAGTGCACCATCAGGAACAAACTCACAATGGTGAGGCAATGCCGTGATGGATCTTCTCGAGACACTTGCGTGGCGTTGGGACTTGGACGGCTGGATTGTTTTGGCAGCCGTCTTGTGTGCCCTGGCGGCCAGTCTACTCGGCAATTTTCTTGTGTTGCGACGCATGAGCATGCTTGGCGATGCGATCAGCCACGCAGTACTGCCTGGATTGGCGGTTGCGTTCTTTGTGAGCGAGAGTCGCAATAGTCTTCCGATGTTCGTCGGTGCCGTGATCGTTGGAACTCTAACGGCGTTCTTCACCCAGTGGATTCACCGTGTTGGAAGAGTCGATGAAGGGGCGTCGATGGGCGTCGTGTTCACCAGCCTGTTTGCGCTCGGTCTGCTGCTGATCGTCCAGGCCGCCGACAATGTCGATCTCGATCCAGGGTGCGTGCTCTATGGGTCGATTGAATTGACACCTTTTCACAAGGTTGGATTCTTCGGGTGGGAAGTCCCAGCCGCGGTACGTACGTTGGGAGTTGTTACGTGTATCAACCTGCTATTTGTTGGTGTTTTCTACAAAGAACTCAAAATCGCATCGTTTGATCCAGCACTTGCAACTAGCCTCGGATTCAATTCGGCGTTTATCCACTACCTGTTGATGGTTTTGGTCGCGGTAACAGCGGTGGCTAGCTTCGAAAGCGTCGGAAATGTGCTGGTAGTCGCTATGTTTGTTGTTCCACCTGCGACCGCTGCACTGCTGACGCGACGCTTATCCATCATGATCCTGTTGAGCGGTGTTGTGGCAGTGTGTTCAGCTTGTTTGGGACATGTCGCGGCGATTCTAGTACCTGCGCAATTTGGATTCGAGAGCACAACAACGGCTGGAATGATGGCCGTGATGACCGGGATATTTTTGTCGATAGCGGCTTTGTTCAGTCCGAGTCATGGAATTTTAGTTCGGTTTGTGCGACGGAAGTTTCTGTCGCTGCGTATTTTGGGCGACGATATTGTTGCATTGCTGTACCGTTTCGAAGAACCAGACAGGCGAGATGCAGCAACACTTGGCCACGCTGCGAACGTTGCACGGCGGAGTCCAACAAATGCAGGCACTGATGCTGGTGTTCAAGAATTGCCGATGCACGAACTACGTCGGCTGTTGTTGTGCGGGCAGACTTCGCTGATGATTGCGGCGCAGCGATTGCGTGCAAGAGGGGAACTGCGGATCACAAACAGCCAGTTCGCATTGACCGACGCAGGTCGGGCTCGGGCACAGAACTTGGTGCGATCTCATCGATTATGGGAACAGTACCTGCGGGAACATGCCGGTGTGCCAGCAAGCCGTGTGCACGGTGTTGCCGAACAAATCGAGCACTTCACCGATCAAGAGCTACGCGAGCGGCTTGATGCGGAAACCAATGAACCTGCGGTCGATCCACACGGACGCCCAATCCCGAGCGAACGTGATCACGCGGTTCGCAAACGCAAACGCAAACGGTGAGCGCCGTCTGAAGACTTGATTATCCAAGCAAGCAGTGAATTGGAATGGCGGCCATTTGC
>DNPC01000858.1 GCA_003501565.1 Planctomycetaceae bacterium
CCATACTGCAGTCAGCCGGACACTTCGGGGGCCGTATATACAGAAATAGAAACCACAGGGAGAACCGCCGCGAACCAAGACTCGCTCAGACATCTGAAACGCATCTTTTTCCAGCTGATTTGATTCGCAAAGCTCTTCGCGAACAAACTCTCTAACCTGCTGAAACTGCTCGCCTGCTACGAACTCTTCCGTCGCCATTCCGCATACCTGCTGTTAAGTGGGGGGAGTTAGGAAGGTTGCTCTTCCCTGACAGCCAACACTATCGGCAGGGTTTCGCTATGCAGTTGAGCGGTAAGTCTGGGTAATTTGGGCTAATTGAGGATCTCGCGGATTGCACGATCTAGGACCTGTACAGTATGCAAAACCGCTACACGATCGGTCAGAGAATTTAGGTGTTTTTCAATCTGCACTAAACATCCGATATTGCCTGTGACGACGGCCGATGCCCCGGTCGCAACGATATCCTCAGCTTTGCGGCGCCCAAGATTCTTGGCGATCTCCGGCTGCTCAATATTGTAGGTTCCTGCTGATCCGCAGCAGGTATCACGATCACGCAGCTCGGCAATTTGAAGTCCGGGGATTGCTTCAAGCAGGGCCCGAGGGGGTCTTCGCACACCCTGTGCGTGAGCCAGGTGGCAGGCATCTTGGTAGGCAAATTTAAGCGGCCGCCGGAGAGCGGGTATTTCCGGCAACTCATCCAGCTCTGCCAAGAATACTGAAATGTCTTTGGTCTTGGCGGCAAGCCGCGCAGCCGCATCTTTATCAGCGTGCCCTTCCATCAATAGCGAGTATTCGGCGATTGCTGATCCACACCCGGCGGCGGTTGTGACAAAGCAATCGATATCGCTGGGAATGGTCTTGGCAAGTCGCGATGCAAAACGTTGCGCTGCTGGCCCGTTTCCCGTATGCCAAGATAGTGCGCCACAGCAGCCTTGTCCCTGTGGGACAACGACATCATATCCACAGCGGCTAAGGACCCTGATAGCTGACGCATTGATATCCGGTGCAATTACCTGTTGTGCACAGCCCGCCAGCAAGGCTACCTGTCCACGACGCCGGCCAACGGCGGGAGTGTACTCTGGCAATTCCTCTCGCTCCGGTAGACTATCAGGTACCAATTCAAGCATCGGCCGCAGAGACTTGGGGACCAGACGCTGAAGTGGCCGTGTCAACCTACCAACGGTTACTGCCAAGCGGAACCGAGTGCGATACGGGAGGGTTTGTCCTGCCAACCAATCGCGCAGCGACCAAGGGCGATTTCCCGTTTGACGCATGTGGTCGCGATACGAACTAATCAAGTCACCATATTCGACACCTGACGGGCAGTGAGTAACACAGGCTACACACCCTAAGCAACGATCGATGTGCTCGGCGGCCTGATCAGGCTGCAACTCGCCTTCGAGCACGGATTTCATCAGCAAGATACGACCGCGCGGCGAGTCCATTTCGCTCCCCAGTTCCTGGTAAGTCGGACATGCTGGAAGACAAAATCCACAGTGGACACAAGCCGTCACCGCCTTGGCCATCGCCTCGCCGCGAGCTTCAATATTTTCAGTGTCAATGTTGTGTAACATGCGGATCGACTACGAAGGCAAGTGAATCGGCAGAGGACAAACGTAAGGACTTAGACGCTCCCACAATATTGTAAACGACGAAGTTTGACTTGTGACCGAGTATTGAGAAGCTCGGTTTTCGCCGTGACTATCGAGTATGGACTCAAGAATGCTGCAACGAACACTTGAACCCGAGGTAATGGACGCACCCGACGAAGCCGATCTGTACGATGCGATGGATCACGACGCCGTAAATCAGCAGTTTGTCCGGGATTTGGTTGCCGGCGGGGCTGTTGGTCCAAACGTTTTGGATCTTGGAACTGGACCCGCAGCAATCCCCATCCTCCTGTGCGAGGCACAACCACAGTGCCGTGTTGTTGGTGTAGATGCTTCCCCTTCGATGCTTCACTTGGCTAGGCACAATGTTATCAATGCGGGGTACGAGCTGTCGATTCAGCTCGAGCTCACCGATGCGAAGGTATTTGAGTGGAACGATGATCTATTTCATACCCTCATTTCCAACTCGCTCATTCACCACGTTGCAAACCCTGAAACAGTAGTTGATTCGGTAACCCAATGGCTCCAACCGGGTGGACGAGTATTCATCCGCGACCTTGTTCGGCCCGATGACGAGGCGACCATTGAGCACTGGGTGGCAAAATACGCAGGGAACGAACCTGAGTACTGCCAGCAGCTTCTGAGGCAATCTTTTCACGCAGCGCTTACGTTGGGTGAGATGCGCGAGTTGGTCGCCCGCTCGGGAGCCGATCCGCAATGCGTGATGATGACGAGCGATAGGCACTGGACATGGGATGCAGTGCTGCCCATAACTTAGACATCCGGCGATCTTGCACCCGTCCATCACCTTTCTGTCACGGAGGCCAACCTTGCAACAGTATCTCGAATTGCTGAATAAAGTACTCGACGAAGGCATCGAAAAGACGGATCGTACCGGTACCGGGACACGGAGCATCTTTGGCCACCAAATGCGATTTGATCTGAGTGCAGGATTCCCGTTACTGACGACCAAAAAGCTCCATTTAAAGAGCATTTTGGTCGAGTTGCTTTGGTTCCTTAGGGGCGAAACGAATATCGACTTCTTGAAGCAACACGGCGTCTCGATCTGGGATGAATGGGCTGATGAAAACGGAGATCTCGGTCCGGTATACGGCAAACAGTGGCGGAGCTGGCAATGCCCCGATGGCAGTACGGTTGATCAAATCTCACAAGTCGAAGAGCAGATCCGTACAACGCCTGATTCGCGGCGATTAATAGTTAGCGCGTGGAATGTGGCTGATGTCGCACAGATGGCACTGCCACCGTGCCACCTGCTGTTTCAGTTTTACGTCGCTGACGGTCGATTGAGTTGCCAGTTGTATCAACGCAGTGCGGACTTGTTTTTGGGCGTACCCTTCAATATCGCGTCTTACGCATTGCTAACGATGATGATGGCGAAAGTTACCGACCTCGAGCCTGGAGATTTCGTGCATACTTTCGGTGATGTTCACATCTACAACAACCACATCGAACAAGCCAAACTTCAATCGTCACGCGAACCCCGTGGACTGCCGACGATATCCATCAGTGGTCAACAAGATAGCATCCAGGATTTTGTGTATGACGATTTCAAGCTTTGCGATTATGACCCGCATCCGCATATACCTGCACCGGTGGCCGTTTGAATGCTGTTCTTGACAACTGTTCTTGATATGAAGACTACGCGATAGGTTAAGCAAACTTTCTTGTATGTCGCTCCAAACACGCGAGCACACTGCGTTTGGGGTTCAATTGCATCTGCGCCCCGGTCACCATCTGTTTACTTCGCAAAACGATCTATGCAACAAGCCAACTGGACCCTCGTGGTTGCTGTAGCCCAAAATGGTACGATCGGTCGCAACGGCGACTTGCCGTGGAGGCTAAGTAGTGATCTGAAGCGATTCAAGAAAATGACGATGGGGCACTGTCTTTTAATGGGTAGGAAAACCTACGAGTCCATTGGCCGTCCTTTGCCCGGTCGCCAGACCATCGTACTCAGTCGTCGCGGCTGCGACGTGGCAGAAGGCATCCGAGTGGTGGGCAACATTGATGAGGTACAAGACCTGGTAGAAGACGGCCGGCAGGTAATGGTCGTCGGTGGAGCTCAGGTGTATCGCAGCGCGCTAAAAAACTGCACTCGGGCCTGGATCACGCGTGTCCTCGCGGAGATAGAGGGCGATGCGACATTCGCACCACTTCCGAGCAATGAATGGTGCCTGGAATCTACTGAGGGATTTCCTGAAGGGCCCACCGATGAATTCCCAACACAGCTGGAAGTATGGCGTCGCCGCGCTGATTCGTAGTACAGCCCCCTGCCGCGGCGGTCGCGTCCCCTTAAACTCTTGGCGGCATCGCTATGCGGCTCGCAAGAGAGGGTCTACACGTTGTGCATCGGCCAGAATGTCAAATCGGAAGCTTCGACCGCTGATCGTCTGGACTTGCAATCGTATTCGACGCTCACTGCCAAGTGCTGACATGGCCTGGTCAGCTCGATCTTGATACGTGCTACCACGCTCAGAAACGGGCATGTAAAGAGTTAGATCGAGTCGTGTCGTCGAGGAGGGTGCTAGGTTGATCGGCAGTCGCGAATCTTCAGTAGTATGACGACAGTGGACCGGTTGCCACTCCAGGGATTGGTTGGCCAACCAGGTATGCAGCTCCAGGACCGCATTGGGTAGAGCACTGTTATTGACCACGACTACCGCCACTTCATAGCGAATCCAATACTCAGCCTCAGGATGTACAAGGTTGTCATAGGGGTAGCTATCTTCTTGGAAGAGCACCATGCGCCCATTGAGGGCTCCGAGGGCATGTATCTGCAGGTTCTGTCGCTCCCGATTGTTTCGAACCAACCAAAAATAACAGGTCGAACCAAGCGCAACTACCGAACAAATCAAACTGACCAGCGATTCAAGTTCTCCGAACAATTCCTCGCTCCTGCAGATTGGTCATTGGCCACGTCTTTCGTGGCTCACGAGACTTCATGAGTGCCCAGTCAGCTTCCCGCTGGCGTCTGTAGCGACTTTATCAAGATGACCTTGCCCCCCGCCAGGTCATTATCTGAGGACGTGCCGTGCAGGCTCTACCGAGAGTTACTTAAGAGAGTACAGTCTTCTCAACTGGAGGAATGTCGCCGGATTCCTCGGCAGACGCGGCACGTTGAATGTACTCGATGTACTGGAGCATCGAATGATCGGCTAGGTGGTCAAATTTGCCTAGCTTTAGTGACATAAAGAAGCCTCTCCATCCGTCCCGGAAACGCCGCATACGCGTGTATTTCTTGTGGTTCCCCTCAGCATCCAGGTACATTTCGCGCCCGCAATGCCGATAGCCCATCCATCCGGGAGGCACGCGGGGCACGATGTCGTTATTGTTGACCCAACGGTAGTGCCGCACTTTGACGAAATTGATGTACCTATTGTTGCCAACGCGGGGGCTACCGAACGAAAAAATTGCTTCCGGATTGGACGGTATCTCGGCCAGTTTGCATCGGCCCGCACAGATTGTCGCCATCGCGCCTCCCAAGGAGTGCCCAGCAAACCACAGCGGTTTGTCATTGTCTTTGAGGGCTTTCTCTAGCCGCGGCCACAAATCGTCGACTTCACGTTTGAAGCCCCTGTGCACGCGGCCGGCTGTTTCACTCAAGACACTGACTGCGTTCACATCCGCTTTGATATCGTTCCACTCATTAGGCTCGGTGCCGCGACAAACAACAACGCAGTCATGTTTGGTCCAGAACAAGTAAGCCTGAGCACCGTCGCGATCGAAGAAGATGTAGTCTTCAAAACCAATCTCTCGAATTGCCTGCTCTACCACATCGGGATCGTAGTAGGATGCAGCAGACAACTCCGCGAACAAGAGTGATTGACGCAGCAGCGACAGTTCATCAACCGGGTGCTGGAGCCGTTCGCTCAGAAGTTTGATTGCTGTACGGACGGACGCAGTTGACATGGTTAGTCCCTAAGCGGCAGAAATCAGAAAAGCAAGCCATCGCTTCAGCAGGCAGGCTGCCATCGCCTAAGAACATTTTACTGAATCGTCCCCAAACATGAAGTGCAGAACACGTCGACCTGTAGGCCAAGACACAGCAACGCTAGCAAAAGCCTGGCAATTACCGGTATTCTGCCGGCATGCTTCAGTAAAAACCGCACGGAAGCGGAGTCATCCGCTGCCCCCAACAATCCGAGTTGTAGTCGGCCGTGGAAGCAAACTAACGGCTCGGCGGCACAATCAAACTTGATGCCTACCGCTGGCTCATCGGCACAACATCGCGTTCGGTAGGCCCCGTGTAGACTTGCCGAGGTCGACCGATACGGTTGGTTGGCGATTGGTGCATTTCTACCCAGTGGGCGATCCAACCAGGCAGCCGGCCGATCGCGAACATCACCGTGAACATCTGAGTTGGTAGCCCCATCGCACGATAGATGATGCCGGAATAGAAATCGACGTTCGGGTATAGCTTTCGTTCAACGAAGTAATCGTCTTTGAGCGCGACTTCTTCCAAACGTTGGGCCACGTCGAACAAAGGATCATCCAGATTCAGACGGTTCAACAAGCGATCACAAGCTTGTTTGATGATCGTCGCCCGCGGATCAAAGTTCTTGTAGACGCGGTGACCGAAGCCCATCAAGCGGAAATTATCTTTCTTGTCCTTCGCCATATCGACATACTTCTTGACGTTGCCCCCGTCGTCTGCGATGCGTTGCAACATGTTGACACACGCCTCGTTGGCCCCGCCGTGAAGCGGTCCCCAGAGGGCACAGATCCCTGCAGAGATCGAAGCGAATAGGTTCGCATTGGACGATCCAACGATCCGCACCGTTGCGGTGCTGCAGTTCTGCTCGTGATCGGCATGGCAAATCAGCAGCAGGTTGAGCGCTTCAGCAAAAACCGGATCCACTTCGTAGTCCATCGATGGAACTGCAAACATCATCCGCAGAAAGTTTTCGCAGTACGACAAATGGTTCTGTGGATACATGAACGGCTGGCCGGTCGACTTTTTGTAGCTGTAGGCCGCGATCGTCGGCAACTTGGCCAGCAAACGATGTATCGAAACCTCAACCTGTTCAGCGTTCTGTGGATCCAACGAGTCTTGATAAAAGGTCGACAGAGCTCCAACGACACTCGACAGGATTGCCATCGGGTGAGCATCCTTGGGAAAGCCGTCATAGAACGACTTCATGTCCTCGTGGATCATCGTGTGGTTGCGTATCGATTCTCGAAACGCGTTCAGCTCTTCATCGTTGGGTAGCTTGCCGTAGATGAGCAAGTAAGAGACTTCAACAAAATCGCAGTGCGCGGCAAGCTGCTCAATCGGGTATCCGCGGTACCGCAAAATCCCCTTCTCGCCGTTCAGGAAGGTGATCCCGCTCGTCGTGTTGCCCGTGTTTACGTAACCTTCGTCGAGCGTGATCAGCCCGGTGGTGCCACGAAGCTTCGAAATGTCGAGCGCTTTTTCGTTTTCACTGCCCTCGATGACAGAAACATCCAAGTCGCTGCCATTATAGGAGATCGTCGCGGTGCCACTTTCTGATTTCGTCATGTAGTTATTGCTCCGGCACTGCGTAGAAACGGTCATTGAACAACCCGGCCATAATTGTAAGGAATGCTGATGAAGCGGAAGACGTGGGCAGCTCAGCACATCGCGTCCAACTCGAACTGCAGCAGAATCAGCGGACTGACCGTTTAGGAGATTCAACGCAAAGCAGAATCATCGCAAAACGGATGCACTGCACAGCAGGCTGGAGTGGCGGGGGTGGTAAGGGTAAGTAGCTCTACCTTCCGCAGTTTACTGTCAGTGTACGCAGTCGACAATTACGCCCCACAACAAAACCGCGCAGGCCGGCCGTTTTCGCGGCTTGCAGTACCCAGGTGGTCGTCAGCACTAATGCGGATTGCTGTAATCGTCACACCCATCGCAGATCCCCCACAACACCCAGCGCAGATCCCCCTGGAGTTTGTACTTCTGCACAGAATCCTGGCCCGGAGCCCGCTAAGCGATGATGTCGTGAATCACCCGGCCGTGAACATCCGTTAGGCGAAAATCACGTCCCGCGTAGCGGTACGTGAATCTTTCGTGATCC
>DNPC01000706.1 GCA_003501565.1 Planctomycetaceae bacterium
CCAGAGGGCATGGCAGGACTCAAGCCTGATGAACTGCCCCAAACCGGCATCGAGATCCAGATGCTCGACCACGGATTCCGGGACAAGTATGAAAAGAACAGCAGCCGCAAAGGAGATTGGTTCTCGACGCACGGAGATGTTTTCGCCGTGGGGCGGAGTAAATTGAAGCCCTTTCCGCCACTATCTCCCAACGGTCGCCGGAGCTTTCCAAGCGAAGAACGCACCCTCGGTTCTCCGAATTGGAATCACTACTATGTGCGAGCGATCAATGGCGAAGTTCGGCTGTGGGTCAACGGTAAAGAAGTCTCCGGTGGAAAGGATGCCGACCCTGCCAAGGGGCACATCTGTTTGGAATCCGAAGGTGCCCCTGTTGAGATCAAGGACATTCGAATTCGAGTGCTACCCTAAGAGTCGCTGATGGGGTGGTATTCACCTTTTAGAAACGTAGCGCACCTTTTGCAGGGGATAGTAAATTTGCCTGTAAACCAAATTTGCCCTCGAACCAAATTCGCCGCTGAACTAGCCCAAGCTGGCTCACGCGTCGATGCGATTCGTGACAGTACTCACGCTTACTGTGCTGCTTGCCGCAGATAAACTCATCGTTCTCTTTCAAAGATGCCACCCATGAAACTCAGACTCCTCTTCTTGTTCACTGCTCTTGTCGCAGCAAGTCAGTCCAGCATTCCGCTTCCCGTTCTTGCACAAAACTCTGCAGAGAAAAACGTTGCGCCTGAGCAAGCCAACACCAAACTCAAGTTATGGCCGAATAAACCGCCTGGGCGAATCGCGGCGACAGAGCAAGAGCATGATACGAGTGGGCCTAAAGGCCGGGATGTCGCCGGCAAACCCGTAATTCGTCTAGGCCACGTCAGCGAACCGATGCTCACCGTGTACTCACCGCCAGCGGACAAGAACACAGGTGCAGCTGTCTTGGTCGCACCCGGCGGTGGATATCACATCCTGGCATATGACCTAGAAGGCACTGAGGTGTGTCAGTGGCTCAATAGTATTGGAGTGACCGGTGTATTACTGAAGTATCGGGTTCCGAAACCGCCAGGAGAAAACCGTCCAATTGAGCCACTGCAGGATGCTCAGCGGGCGATGGGATTGATCCGTAAGAACGCCGAAAAATGGGGCATTGATCCGCAGCGCGTTGGAGTGCTCGGATTTTCGGCTGGCGGGCATCTGTCAGCGCGGCTTAGCACCAACTACGCAGAACGTGCGTACGATTCAGTTGACGAGGCCGACGAGCATAGCTGCCGTCCAGATTTCACGGTCTTGGTTTACCCGGCATACTTGTACGAGCGTGACAAACCGGCAGATGAACAGTCGCTGATTTCACCGATGCTGCCCGTTGATGGGGATACACCCCCAATGTTCTTAACGATGGCGTTCGATGATCGTGTCGGCCCGGACAATATCTTGCGAATGGGAATGGCACTGAAGAAAGCCAACGTGCCTGCTGAAGTACACCTGTACCCAGACGGTGGACATGGTTACGGCCTTCGACCCGCCGCCAGCAATTGTGTCACTTGGCCGCAACGATGTGCCGAGTGGCTAAAGCACGGTGGTTGGCTGAACCGAACCGACGCGAGCGACAAGTAGCAACCTGCGCCCGCACGATTCACACCGCACTCATTATGGACGAGCGATCAGCTCGGTGTTCTGTCCGATCGTGGCTGTTGCGGCCTGATCGGAGTGGTCCAATACAAACGGCCCAAACAAACGGTCCAAGTGCAGCAACAACACAGTGCTTCCTTGGGGCGCGAAGGTCTCAGTCGGTGTGAAATCGCTCGTGTAAACCGCGGCCTTACTCAGACGTACTTCATCGATCAAGGTCTGCATTGGACGTGTTGGATTGCCCGATTGGTCGGGGTCTGCGCCAATGTATAGAGGTAATTGATTCGTGCGACGCGACCCACGCGCTGGAGTCTGACCGACCAGCTTACCATCGACGAACAGCATCACTTTGGCGCCATCGAACACGCCCGCGAGGTGCGTCCATTTCTCGGTGCTCAACTTCTGTTCGGCAGCTGCCGTGTAATAGGTGCCACTTAGATTGATATCAAACTGTGGAACGCCTTCGTCGGAAAAGAGCGCGTACTCGGATCCCTGCGTCTTCGCAATGATTGCCTGATAGCCCTCAAGCTTGAGTGGACGAACCCAGGCTTCGAGCGTCAGTGGGCCATCTGGTAGCTGGATTTCATCCGCGTCAACGCGCACCGCGGAAGTCGGGAGAGTCACCTTCAGGCACTTTGCCTCGGCGTCACGGAAATAATCGGCTGGCACTACAGCTGGCCTGACTTCCAGTGGGACGTTGCTTACAGGGAGGACGATGCGGCTTTTTTCCGCTAGCACTTCGCCGGCCAGTGTGAGTGTCGGTAGCTTCCGTGGGGGCTCGCCAGGAGCACGCCGTACAGAGTAGTTGACGGTGCGCGTATCGCCAGGTGCGATCGTAAAGTGCTGGTGATCCAGCGTGCTGGTCCAGCCGCTCGCAGCGCCATCGAAGGCAACAGAGTAATACACCGGTAAAGTGCCTGAGTTTGTCAGTGAAAAATCAACTTCCCCTGTAGACGAACCATCGAGATTCAATACTACCGGTGCTGCATCCGCGGCAGACTTTGGGCGAATCGCTCGGGCCGCATCGATGGAAGCTAGGAACTCAGGCGTAAAATCAGTTGGATCCATCACGGAGCCGATTGGGATTGAAGCTACTTTGAAGCTCTCGGCTCTTACCGACACCATGTTCAAGTGATGCAAATACCCTGCTCCGGGCATCTCGGCACTCAAGTGACCTCCTGTGGTAGCCAGTGTGTAATAGGCGATGCCATCTTTAGGTCCATCGAATCGCATATGATGAATGTGTCCTGCGAAAACGGCTGATACGTTGCCCGCAGCCTTGAGTTTGTCGTGGACTACATTCCAGTTACTGCCTGTGTAACCGCCTCCGATCCAGCGTGGATGGTGTAGGAAGCAAAATACATGGTCAGCCCCTTGGAGCGACTCTAGCGCCGCGTCCAAGAACGCCAACTGTTCGTCGCTCATCATTTGGAGCTTGCCATCATTGAAGGCCTTGCGGTTCGTCTCAGGATCGCCCTCATCGGAATACAGGACGATGAACCCAGCATTTTTGTGCTGAAACGAATACCACAACGGCCCGAAGTGTTTTTCGTAGTTGGATTCGTGGTGTCCTTGAGGGGCCTTACCAGGACCACGCCAGTAGACGTCGTGGTTCCCGGCGACGGGGAACCACCGCATAGAGAGCTCATCCATGATGGTCTTGTATTCTTGCATCTGCTCAAGCCACTCTGGCGTTTCGTTGTAGCCTTGAATCAAGTCGCCGACGGTCAATACTAAATCGGGATCTAGCAGGTTAGTATCGACAACAGCTTGCTCCAGGACTTTCAGCCCAGCTGGGACTCCCCCAGTTCGATCACCGTAGACGACGAAGTGGAAGACATCGTCTTCTTTCGTTGGCGGGATGGTACGAACATCTTTGCGCGTCGAAAACACAGCAGACTTCTTCGCTTCCTGCGTAGAATCTTCAGTCGATTTGCTATGCGATTTACCATGTGGTCCATCGTGTGCTTCACAATTGTGACAGAGCAACGCTGTGACCAGAAAGCCAATTGTGATGACTGGACGGAATATCTGACTATTGAGACTCATAGGAACTCTTCCGGATGCACTGGGATAGTTCGGTTCGTGTTTGAGGACCGGCCTTGGCGATATGGCCAGGAACAGATCGAAAATTAGAGGCGTAGCCCACGCCAGGATCAAGTTCACTGGCGCGATGTGAGAGCTAAACTCATGGGAACTTCACTCTGCCCACGCAAATAACGCAATTTCCCGCCGCGACTTGCCGCAATCGCCCGATATGGGTGGGCATTTCATCGCTGCGGTCCTTTCACTGGGCTAGGTTTCTTTGATGCAAAACGGCCCAGGCTACTCGTTCGTAACCGCTGGCCAATCGCACCGTATTATCCGTACGTGCGGCAAATGCAAAAGCATTTGTGAGCAAATGAGGCGTTTTTGTCCCAACCTAAAGTGGTGCAATTTGCAAGCTCACAGCGTTAACTTAGCGTATCCTGACAGTTCGTTTAGGTACACATGTTAGATGCCGAGTGATTATCGGACTCCAAGTTGCTGTCAGCGATTGACAGTTTTTACGTGTTGGCAAAGTGCCAACGACCAGCAAGGCGACGTTGCCGCTTCCGCGTGCTCGAGTCGGCATGCACACAGGTAACAATGTATGTTGAGAATCGTAGCGATTGATGATGACCCGTGCGATCAGGCGATCGTTGCGCGCGCACTCCGATCCTACGATGATTTGAGTCTAAACTCATACTCCCACCCTCAAGAAGCGCTCGACGCAGAAGACGAACCACCCGACCTCGTGTTGCTTGATTTCGAGGTGCCGGGGCTGGCCGAGTTTGAGCCATTTGAGATGATCCATCGCAACTGGCCCCAAGTACCCGTGTTAGTCCTGACGGGAAATGAAGATCTGAAGGTCTATCGTCAAGCGATTCAGGCGGGTGCTCATGACTGCCTGTGCAAGAATGAACTCCTGCCGACGCAGCTAATGCGTTGCATCTATAACACGCTCGAGCGACACAAGCTACAACAGGAGCTTCGCACCCGAGCGTGTTCCGATGCACTGACCGGTCTGCCCAATCGTGCGGCGATCGTTTTGGAACTCGAACAACGTTTCGCGCAGGGGACAAACCGAGAACCGTTCTGTTTGTTGTTCTTGGATATTGACGACTTCAAGCTAATCAATGACGGCTACGGGCACGATGTAGGTGACCAATACCTGCTGGAGTTTGTCAAGAGAGCCCAGGCTTGCCTGGGAACACACGACATTCTTGCTCGTTTCGCTGGTGACGAATTTGTAGTGCTCTTGCATGGCTGCGCTGATGACAGTGGTGTATCCGATTTCGTGGGTTGTTTAGAAGATTCGTTGAATATTCCGATCATGATCGACGGCAACGAACTCTACACGGCCGTTAGTATCGGAGTCGTTGCCGACCGCTCTGACTACGAAGACTACAAAGAGATGCTACTGGAAGCGGACACGGCGATGTTCGCAGCCAAGTCCCGTGGAAAAGCGCGGTACGTTTGGTTCGATGCCCATATGCGCGCTGAAGCACTCGAACGACTGTCGTTTGAGCACTCGCTGCGCCATGCCGTGGAGTGCCGTGAACTGCAATTGTTGTACCAACCGTTGGTTGATATCAGCACTGGGTACGTCGATGGATTCGAGGCTCTGATGCGTTGGACTAGACCCGATGGGGTCGTCCCTCCACTCAAGTTCATTCCGATTGCCGAACGGACGGGAGTGATCCACCGCTTTGGTCGCTGGGCGATCGAAACGGCATGTCGCCAGGCGAGTCAATGGAGAAAGCTTGCACCAGAATTGACGATTTCTGTAAACGTGTCGCCGGTGCAGCTCGAACACCCGGCGTTTACTGAGGCAGTCTTTGAATCGCTGCGTCGCCACAATTTGCCGCCGGAGGCTCTCACAATCGAAATCACCGAGAGTGGAGCCATCAAGGAGTTTGATTCAGCTGTTGGGATACTCACTCATCTGAGGAAGGCGGGATTGTCCATCAGCGTTGATGATTTCGGCACCGGCCACTCGTCACTCAGCCAGTTGCACAAACTGCCTGTAACTGAGGTGAAGATCGACAAGTCGTTTGTACATGCAATGGCCGACCAAACGGACTACTCGCGTTTGTTCGTTGAGACCATTCACGTTCTGGCGGGCAGTCTTGGTTTGACGACCGTGGCGGAAGGCATAGAGACCCAAGAGCAAAGGCAGTTGTTGCTCGACTGTGGATACAACCGAGGCCAAGGGTATCTTTTTGCTCCGCCGCTAGCAGCCACTGCGGCGACGGAGTGTCTCAAGAGGTCGATTGACAGCCAGGCGACGGCACCCTGCCATTTGCCAAACGTCGTCGGGACGAGCAAACTAGTCAGTTCAACCGCCGAGTTGAGCGTTCACGACTAACGCAGTGCCAAATCGCTTGAATGCTCTCTGCTAGGCTGATTCTGCCCAAAGAACGCATCATTTCGATGCAATTACCCTAGCCCAGCCAAAACACGTCGGGCGGCGTCCACCGTCTGATCGATATGTTCTGGCGTGTGCGTGTTTGAGAAAAACAAGGCTTCGAACTGACTGCAAGGCATATAGATGCCTTCGCCAATCATCCCCCAAAAATACGCGGCGAAGCGTTCGCGATCAGTGG
>DNPC01000089.1 GCA_003501565.1 Planctomycetaceae bacterium
ATGGCGGCCATTTGCGCTTCCCGCCGGTACGACTATAAAGGGTGGTTTGCACCGAACATCGCGCTCAGAGTTCTTGGATTTCGGTGGTATATCGTTGATTTAGGGGGTAAGCCCTGTGCCTTTCGCCGAAATCGGCCCGATCGCCGTCCACTTTCCTGAAAGGGTTGAAACCAATGAGCAGCTTCAAGAGCTGTACCCGAATTGGGATTTGAACGTTATCGGGCAAAAGACAGGCATCAAGACTCGCTACATTGCTGCTGAGGACGAGACCGCTGCCGATCTGGCGGTGAAAGCTTGCGAGAAACTGCTGGATGAGCATTCTGTCGACCGCGAGTCGATCGACTTTGTGCTTCTCTGCACACAAACACCCGACTATCCGCTTCCAACAACGGCCTGCCTGATACAACAACGCCTGGGGTTGCGAACAAGCTGTGGTGCTTTGGATTTCAATTTAGGATGTTCGGGATACGTATATGGGCTGGCTGTTGCTGATGGTCTGATCCAAAGCGGTGCCGCTCGGCGTATTCTGCTGATCACCAGCGAGACCTACTCGAAGTACATTGACAACGATGATCGGAGTCTGAGGACGATCTTTGGTGACGCTGCCGCGGCTACACTAGTCCAAGCATCCGAGGAACAAACATTAAAGGGCTTCCAATTTGGAACCGATGGAAGCGGAGCAGATACGCTATTGGTCAGCGATGGTGGCGCCAGGCCGGAGTGTGATGCGATTCAGCCTCGGCATCGAAAGCGTTGGAAGAGCCGTCTGTACATGGATGGTCCCAGTCTTATGAGCTTTACCGTGGATGCCGTGCCACAACTGGTCAGTCAGGTTCTGGAAAATGCAAAACTTGACCGGGACGCTGTCGAGCTTTTTTTGATGCATCAGGCAACTCGAAAGATGCTTGAGCAACTTCAGACGCGACTTGATTTGGACGATCAGCAGCTGCCAATTCGACTCGAAAACTACGGCAACACGGTGTCCAGCACTCTTCCGATCTTGATCGATGAGCTTCGAACGCAGGGGAGTGTAAATCCTGGCACCCAGACGCTACTGATCGGTTTTGGAGTCGGCTGGAGCTGGGCCGGATGTGCCTGGCGCGAACGCTCGCATTAGCACGTGAAGCTCTTCGTTGTTCTGTTAGAGCCAACTTCCCTGCAGCTCGCTTCGCTTGAAGTTCATTCTGCGTAGACGCGGCCCCCTCGATAGCCTTCAGCTGCTGCGACGACGGTCTTTCGGTACCTTGCCAACGGTATTTGCTAGAAAGGTGCCGCAGGAGAACTCACTAATTGATGGATGCGGATGTGAAGATCACGATCCACACCAAAGCGGCACTCAAAGTCGACAGCAACCAAGCCTTTTTGAGTGCGTTGTAGAGGGGGTTGGAATTGAGATCCAACATCTGGCCGCGTTGATCTGCGAAGACGATGGTTGTGAACACGATCGCGAGTGGACAGATGATAATAATCGCGTTTGCCAACAGAAAAGCAACCAGGAATCCACCGAACCAAACCACAGCCAAGGTGACTAGGAACGCCACCACGGTCATGATCCACAGCACGTCACGCATTCTAAATTTCATGCTCATGCGACGCGGAAAAACGGGCAAACCGCGTGGGCTATCTAGAGTCGTTAAGTTCGGACGGAAAAACGTGAAGACCTGCCGTTAGATCTGGCGAGGGCTTCGGATTCCTTACGAGAAGAGATGTAATAACCACAAAGAGCTGCGGCCAAAGTAGAACAAGGGAAACAGGTTGAGATTCGGTTCACCCTTGTTTTTCAGTAGCTGAGGCGGGGTTCGAACCCGCACAGGGCTATTCACCCCGCAGGATTTTAAGTCCAAGCGAAAGCAACAGATGCTTGGGAAACCGGTATTGTCTGGCTAAAGTCTGCCTTACCAAAGCTCTGGTCGCAGTCCGGACCTTTATGTTACACGACGCCGGGACCTAACGTGTCTGCTGCTCCAATCATTCTGAAGGGCATCATGGATGATGTGCCTAAAGACAGATACTGCTCGTTTCGGGTCACGCTTGAGACGGCCTCCGCGTTCTATGTTGAGCTTGAGCCACTGGAGGGGCTACGGACGCAGTTTGTGTTTTGGCGTGGCGATCCATTGCCAGAATCCTTCCGCGCTCGGAAGGCAAGAATCCGTGACTTGCGGCCCGGTGATCGCGTCTCCAAAGTGCTAATCAACCGTTAGCGATTCAGATATTTGATACCTAATCACACGGGAGCCGGGATGGACAAGACCGAATTGGCGATTCGAGATGCAGCTGTCAGCATGAGAAGGGCGTGGGATGAGATCCTGTGGCGTGCGAACACGGTTTATGAGAAGTTCCCAAAGGACTGTTGCACCACCGCCAGCCGAATCTTGGCTCTTTTCCTTCGAGAGCGGGAATTTTCGCCTCAGCTAGTTCGGGGTAAAAGCCCTGTGGATGATGACAATGGTAGAGGGCATGACTGGGTCGAGGTCGAGGGACTTACTGTCGACATTACGGCCGACCAGTTCCCCGGCATGCCACCTGTCATCGTCAAGAGGCAATCTGCATGGCATGAGGGCCTAGAGGGTAGCTACCTTCCGAAGCACTGCATCCAGTTCCAGGGAGAGGCCACAACCCACCTCAAGGAAGTGCTCTTAAGCGAACTAAGGCGTGCCCAGGTATGCGCTAAGGAGATACATTTCGCCATATGGGAGATGCATCTTGATTCTCGTACGGCATGCCTGATGCTGGCGGCTTACCTCAATGATTGTTTGGAGATGCAGGGCGCGGCCCTTCGGCGAGGACTTGACGATGAAGGGTTGGAGCGCGTGTGGCTTCAGATCGGTGAGCTAACTCTGGATATTGCTACCCCTTCACAGCCTCCATTGACTGAGTATCGCTCAGCGTTTCACTCAAAACTCACCGTGAGAAGCGATACGCTGATTACCTCATCCGAACTTGCCAAGATGAAGCGTACAGAACTGTACGGGACAGCTATTCGACGCATAAATAGGGAGTGGCAGCACTAGCTAGCCTTTGTTCAGCACTCTTAGCGCTAGCCGCCCTCGTACAGTTAACGCGTAGCTGCTTCGGGCGTTGTGGCTACACGGTGGCCCCGAGGGTGAATTTCACACTCGGGGTTTTTTCTTTGAGCACCTTGTTCAGGAACTAAGTGTCCAGTCCGGGCCGTATTCGGCGGGTGCCTCTCGCAGCAGGATATCCCCGATATCGCTTAGATATCCGCTTAAAAGCCGTTTAATCGTCGTTGAATTTATTGACGCGTAAGTCCCAACTGCCATTGGGTTTATGCACAAGGCAAATGTAGCAGAGCGGTAGCAGAACTTAAACAAAACTCGAACAAAACTGCAGCAGAGCAGTTCGAGTCCTGTCTTGCGTGGCATTGCCCAGAACCCGGATGCTAGCAACCCTTCTTATACAACCGGTCAGAGCACCTCCATTCTTTAACAGGAGGTGTATAGATGCACGAACGGAAGACCGAGTCTCAAAGTGACGAGCTACCAGGTTGGGTAAGGCCACTAGTGATTGTTTGTTGGGTGGCCCCAACGCCATTGCTCATCTTTTGGCCGAGCCCCTTAGTTTTGGCGTTCTTTGCGCACATTCATCTGACGCTCATCAGGGCATTGTTCAGGGTCGAAACAGACGCTGTACTTGCGCAGATCGTGAAGATAATTCGCAGGGAATAGCCCCCTCCGCCTAGCCACTCAAGTGCAACCATCTGTGACGATGGAGGTAGCCCTCTACAATCGCGACGATGGAATGTACACACGATTGGACTGAAGTCCTGGGGCTCAGGATCCTTGTTGATCAGCGGGATCAGTACTGGGCTGAGATAGAGTCGACGGGTGAGCGTATTGCTCTGATCGGGGAGAATTTGAGGTTACTCGAAATCTACTTCACTGCTTTCACCGGGAAGCCATTATCTGAAGCTCCACCGAAGCAAGCCATCTACTGGGGTTTACTTCGGAGCTTGATAAACCAGGAGGCAACCTGAAGCTTGAACAGGCCTCGTTAACTCCTGTTCCGACTGAGTCACCATCTTCTCCAGGAGCAATTCAATTCCTCGAATTCCAAAAAAGAACCCGCGGTACCGAACGAAGGAAGTCATCGCGGCCGACCTGGCATTCGTGCTTAACGCGCCACTGAGCTATGGAACGAAGTTCGCGGTCGCATCTGACATCAGCTGGGCTTGGACTGAATTCGATGGCAAGACTGTGGGCTGCAGATACTGGAGCCGCCGGGCTGTCCAAGCGCACGCATTTGATCCAAAGACGAAGCTAATCCACGAACATGTCGTTCCGAAGTCGATCGTCATACGCATGTTGTTCGAATTGAAATCACCAACCAACGCAGAGGTCTTCGACTTGCTTGATCGATTCCTGGTTGCAGTCGTAGTGACGCCGGAAGAGGATCGTTTTCTTGCACGCAAGCATCGTTCAACAATGCCGTCAGAGTTCTTTGATTCTAACTCTGATGGCTTTCAAGATATCTGGCTCAGGTACAGACTGACGCAGATTGAGGTCATTGAGCACGCAACAGGGCGCGAGGCGTACAAGTGATGAGGTGTCCCTGACACGCTTCGTGCGTAATTTGTCACAAGGAAGGACACCATCCTTCAAGTAGCGATGCCCAATCTATGCGGCCGTCGAAGTCCTGAAATGCACGCTCAAACGGACCGCCATCGATCACAAAATGAGAGACATGCAGGCCGGTACGGCTACCGCCAGCATTACCTGTATCGGTTGGCATTAAACCAACACGCTCCATTTCGTCGGCCCAGATATCGTCGTGGAAAGCTAATGTTCTTCCTCGCCATGCGTGCACCATCTCGTGCACCAGCGTTGCCATTACGGCTTTCTCATCTGAGAGTATGCGTTTCATGCATAAGTCAATTGATTGCTGACCGCACTGGCCATTGCTTACGCCGTTAGGCTCGCACGGCCGAACACGCAATGTGTCCAGCTCTGGAGATCGGGGGAACAGCTCTTTTCTGAAGTGTAAGAACGCAGTGCGTAACGCTTCTCGAATTGGTATGAGCTGACTCCGTGGAAGATCGAGTTCGCGCATAGCCAATGTTGTCTCCCTAGGGGCAAATACAAAAGGCCCCAGGGTGAAGCTGGGGCCTTAGCTGCGACTTAAGCGCATTGAGCGCGCTCGGTGTTACCCAACTATACGCCTGCACTCGCCAGAAAGTGAAGGACTCACTCCTCAGCTTCCGACCTGTGAAAGCGTCGTTTCGACGACAAAGAACTCGTCGAGGTACTCATAGCCCTCACAGTCGATCTTCCTTGGGGCAGCCCCTAAATCAATCAATATCTGGCCGGATGCCCCAGAGTCGACTAACTCACCCACGAGCCTCCTCAAGGTCTTTCTGAGTCGGCTAACGTCGAGGGGGTGCTCGTCAAGCTGCGAAGAATCTGCAAACTTACTCATGTTCGAATCCTTAGGTATTCGGACCACGGCCCCGGAGTGTTCCCGCGCTCGCGGGGCCAACTTTTTGCGCTGACACATCGCCAACGCCTGCAGTCAGAATAGGAAGTCAAAAACGGAATGCAATACCAGTTTTTGCTCTCAGATGCAGAATGTTATTCTGGCACTTGTCAGTGCGATTTTCTTGATCAACGAATAGGCTAGCGAACTCTAAGTTGCGACTAAAAGTGCCAGCTCAAGAATTCTTTGAGATTTTCTCAACGATGGTAGCAGTCGCGGCATATACGGTCGCGCACCGTTCCTAAATGAAGGTGCTATCGAGCGGTCCCGAAGCAATACTTCTTTGTGCTACTCAGAAGCAGTACTCGCCATCAACAAGCATGAAATCTGAGTCTCCATCAAACGCCAACACAGAACCATCTGCCAAATGACGCGCTGATAGCCGTGTTCCTACCGGCCACGGGCAGCCATCGGGACATGCAGTTGAGACAATTTGGATAACATCAGACTGCTCAAACTTCGTCAGTGCAGTCTCAAGATCCAGTTCGATTCTCTTTTGCGATCCTTCATCCGGAAGCGTTTCGACTGCTCCATCAATCGCGAGAAGCCCCAGAAGCTCGTCAGGAAGGTCTGAGCGCCAATCATGGGGTTCACATTCACCCTGAGCACGCGCGACGAGAGCGTCGATCTCAGCGGCTTCAGTCGCGTTCATCTTCAGTCCGCTTGGAGCTGGTGTGGATGACATGCACTGCGCGTGACACTGTCTCGATTACGATTTTAGGCTCATCGCTCATCGAGTTGCCTCCCTGTAGAACTGGGCTGTGCCTTGGATAATGCGAATCACGTCACCATCCGAGTGCACCATTTCAATATCGAACACCATTGGCCACTTCGAGACGTTGGGATCACAAGTTGAATTTGGCACAACTGCAGTGCTTAGCTCGTCTGTGATGTGCAATTGGAATTCGCCGTTGTTGTCGCTTACCCGTACGATGCCACCATTCGCCTCAGTCAGGTCGAAGACAGGATCGGCATCTGAGTAGCCCCATCGAAACTGACTACGGATCTCAACAAAGTCACTGATATCGTTAGCGATATCGTCAACCAACCATTGGTAGTTTCTGCGCAGGGTAGCGCCCTGATGCAGGTCGAACTTATCTTTGTGCGGATCAAACGTCTCAGCCATTCTCAGCAGCCTCGCGCTCTTCGCGTCGCCAGTTTCTGACACAAGACTTCGAGACGCCCAAGCGATCACACACTTGCTTGACCGTCAGCGACTTGAGTAGTTCTAGCGCTCGTACACGAACTACGTTTGGCGCTTTCTTGCCAGGTGTTCCGTTTGCCATTTCTAATCCTCAAACATGACTTTTCGAAGAAGTTCAGCTCGCTCCGCCGCAAGCTCTAATGATCTAGCCTCTAGGGCGATACGGTCCTTGCGCTTCGGATTTAGGCTTTTCCGGTAGACTCTTTCAGTTTCATCCTGAAGCTCGTCGAGCCGCGCACGATCAGCCTGTGAGGCTAAGCGAATGAGTTCAGCGCGGGCGGCGTCGGCCTGCTCAATATACTTTCGCACAACATCCAGGTGCGCCCGATACTCATCGCGGTAGTCGACTAGCTTCGACCGGTCGCTGGGTGATAGATCCGCGCACTCAAGCCGATTGTCGACCTCGTTGAGCAGATCAATGAGCTGGATCTCACGTTCGATCAACTGGGAGTAGCCAGCCAACTGACGGCGCAGGCGCTGGCGGTGCTCACTGATCGACTTTGCTATGTCCTGTTTGGACCGAATGTTAACGATCAATGCGACCCCCTAGCCTAGAAGCGCGACCCCGGTGTCAGCCGAAGCCAGAGTGAGAACGATATTGTTTTCGTCGGTGTGCGCCAGAGCGATGGTGCTCACGTCAGCGACGCCAGTCGGGCTGTTGGCGCTTATGGCCGATACGACCCGTGGCCGATAGCCAAGGTTATGCACGATGGTCCAAGTCGTCGAAGATGTAGTCTGTTCGTGACGGTATGTCTCTTTCTGGTCACCAGCCTGCCACCCGAAATAAAGCTCATCGCCCAAAGTTAGGCTTGCGACGGGCAATGCAACTCGCTGAGTCGGCCTATCAACTGGAGTGTCGACAAAGTCGTAGACTTCATCCGTCGTCAGGTTCATCACAGTGACTTCGTCATCGGCGGGCCAGCGACCAAAGCCAGCCAGAACCTCTGCGTATCCATTCGTGATCATAGCTGCGTCAACGGTCGCGCCTGTAAGACCAGGCGAGAAGTCTTTCACGCCGCCCTCAGGTGTGAACCGTGGAAACCAGTACGAACCACTGGAATCGGAGTACGGCAAGCACTCGTAGTACCCGCCGGACCCATCGTCGGTGATCAATTCGATGATGTCGCCGTCGAGCGACGGAGCGGATAACTCATCCGATGAGCTTGCCGCTGCGAAGTCCGCAGCGTCCGGCATCTCTTGGAATCGTCGTGGTCCGATGTCAGTGTTCTTCAATACTGGAGTACCGGACTCAACGACCCAGCGCTCAACGTTTCCATTTGGCAGTAGGTTGAATACTTCGGAACCATCAACAAAGGAAGCTTCGCCGACTTCGGCAAGCGTAGGCGCTACACCAGCAGCAGCGCTGGACCGTGTAACGGTGTAGCTGCTCGAATCGAGACTAATAGGATTTTGATAAAAAGGCATTTACGACCTCGACTAGGTGTTTGGTGTTGAATGGATTCGCCAGCCGACGGCCGCGGATACATATTTGAGTTCGATACGACCGCCTGCATTGTTAACGACCGCATAATCTGGACCCGTCTGGCCCTGTAGATTCTCGGCAACCTCAATCCGAATGAAACGCTCCGGATTCACGGTGCCGTTACCTGCCATCAGGTAGGCATCGAAGACTGCGAATCGATCATCCGGCGACGGACTAGCGGGAGCACTCACAATGAGCGTCGAAGCCACCGCATAGGCACGAAGGTCGACTGGGTACTCATAGCCAGCCTCCGCAGTGAAGTCGCCAGACTGCTCCGCACCGAGTGTTAGCTCTTCGCCTTCGCTGGATGTAGCCAGTGGCTCGACAACACCTTCGCTGACGAGCTGGTGCGTTTGGGCGCCATTGGTGTCCAACTGATCCAGGCTCGGCGTGTAAGCGCCAGTCTGTGGGTACGGACCGGCGTAGGTCGTGATGTCTAAAACAGGCATGGGCTATACCTCGATGATCGCTGTTCCCGCTTGGGCAACGGCGAACGTGATTGTTAGATTGTTGTTGTCGACGATATCGACTTGGGCACCGACCTTTTGCCCGCCGACGTAGATGTTTAC
>DNPC01000639.1:0-2906 GCA_003501565.1 Planctomycetaceae bacterium
AAGTAATGAACAAGTTACTCGTCCAGGGCGAAAGCATCGGCTCGACACTGCGTGGTATTGGCCCCTGTTATCGCGACAAAGTGGGTCGCACCTTTGCGATGCGTGCAACTGATATTTTGCAGGCAGACTTACCAGATCGCATACGCACAATCGTCGAAGCGAAACACAAGCTGCTCGCAGGCTTCGGCGGCGAGAACCTCGAAGAGCGTCTGAATGCCGACAAGATAATTGAAGAGGCATCGCGCTGGGCGGATCAATTGGGACCGCTCATTGGTGACACGACCAGCGAACTGCTCGATGCGCTCGATGATGGCAAAGAGCTACTTATGGAAGGTGCACAGGGCTCATTGCTGGATATCGACCACGGCACATTTCCTTTCGTCACCAGCAGCAATTCCTCGGGCGTCGGCATTAGTAGTGGGTCCGGTGTTCCTGCTAAGTGGCTCAAGAGCGTAACTGGCGTTGCAAAAGCGTACTCGACGCGAGTGGGAGGCGGGCCGTTTCCTACCGAGCTTGAGTGCGAGACAGGTGAGAAGATCAGGCGGCTGGGGAATGAATTCGGCACCACCACGGGGCGCCCACGTCGCTGTGGTTGGTTCGACGCTGTAGCCGTACGTTACGCTGCTCGCTTGAGCGGCATCGATTCACTGGCACTGATGATGATGGATGTTCTAGCACATTTCGAAGAAATCAAGGTATGCGTCGCATACGAGATCGACTCTCAGCGTGTTGAGAGCTTTCCATGCAACGCGACAGCACTTCGCAACGCACGTCCGATTTACGAGACTCTGCCAGGATGGAATCAGGATGTAACCGGTGCACGCGAGATGACAGACTTACCTCAGCTCGCGCACGATTACCTAGAGCGCATCAGCGAACTGATCGGTGTTCCTGTGAAGGTAGTCTCCGTTGGTCCCGATCGTGCTCAAACGATCTTCGTCGACAAGTGTGATGCAGCGGTTGGTGTCTAGAAGGGCTCATACACGTGACTGAACTGCCTGCTCAGCTGCAGAACTTGGACGTTCCGGCAGAGCTACGTCCCAAGCACATCGCTGTCATCATGGATGGTAATGGGCGCTGGGCTCGGGCGCAAGGCAAGCCGCGGATCGAAGGCCACATGCGTGGTGTAGAGTCCGTGCGGAAGGTGATGGATGCCTGTCGCGAGTTTGGCATCGAAGTGTTGACGCTATATTGCTTGAGCAGCGAAAACTGGAAGCGGCCACCCGAAGAGCTTGAGTTCCTGATGGAGCTGCTAAAGCAGTATTTAATCGGCGAACGTGAGAAGCTAGTCGAAAACAATCTAAAGCTCCGTATCATTGGCCGCCGTGAACGATTGCCCAAAGACGTTCAAGATGAGATGGATCGCACCCTCGAAGCTTGCCGCTCTAACACTGGCATGACACTTTGTTTGGCAATCAATTATGGCGCTCGCCAAGAACTCTGCGATGGGGTTCGCAGTCTATGCGAACGAGCACGCCAGGACCCACAATTCGAATTAGATTCGATTGATGAATCGACGATTGACGACAGCCTGTACACGGCGGGATTGCCGGACCCAGATCTGCTAATCCGCAGTAGCGGAGAAATGCGTATCAGCAATTTTCTCCTATGGCAAATCAGCTACGCGGAAATCTACGTTACGGATACACTGTGGCCAGAATTTGGTCGTGATGCTCTCGCCGATGCGATCCAAGATTACTCGCGACGGCAGCGCCGTTTCGGTGGCATTGAAGAGCCCAGTCGATAGGCAAATGTGTTCAGAACTGTGGATCTACACTGAAACCCAAAAGCGTCCAAACGTTTCCAGTCGTGTCAAAGCAATTTATGCAAATGCAGATGAAAGTACGTAACGTTGCTGCGTGACCGACTGATTTCAGCCTTCATCATCGTCACCACTTCGCTTGGTTTCGTATACCTTGATCTGAATCATGATCTGGGCTGTCCAGGAATGTGGATGGGGTTGCTGGGTGCGATTCTGGTGCTTGGTAGTGCGATTGAATGCGCAAGAATGGCTGCCGCAAATGCAATGCCGGGCGTGTTTTTGCCTGCGGTCATCGGATCCACCGGTGTTGTCGGCGCCGCTCTAGTGCCGCTTTTCTGGCCCCTGTCAGGTACCCCCTACCCCGACGATTGTATGCTCGGTGGACTTGGCTGGCCTCTGGCAGCCAGTTCGATTTCTCTATTGGGATGTTTCGTGTGGCAAATGCCACGTTACCAGGTAGGTACCGGCCAATTGCAGCAGGCAATCATCGCTGGCTGGATAGCTGTCTACTTTGGAACCTGTTTTTCTTTTGCAGTTGCGCTGCGAAGAATCGAACCTGGCGACTGGGGCCTGTATCTAATTGTGGGAGTGATCGTTGTTACCAAATTTGCTGATGCAGGTGCGTATTTTACGGGGCGTGCGATTGGCAGGACAAAGCTCTGCCCGACGGTCAGCCCAGGTAAAACCGTGGAAGGTCTGCTTGGCGGCGCGGTCGTCGCCAGTCTCGCTGCTTGGATATACTTCTCAATAGTAGGTAAGACTGCCTTTGAGGAGCTGACCGTCAACGTTTCGCCGTTCGGCGTCATTCTCTTGGGAGTGTTGCTGACAATCGCTGGAGTGTTGGGAGATCTTCTCGAATCCGTCTTCAAGCGAGAGATGGGATGCAAAGACAGCGGACGTGTATTGCCCGGACTCGGTGGCCTTTGGGACGTAACAGATTCTCTGCTACCCGCATTTGTACTAGCGTACCTAGTGATGATGGCGGAGCTGATCACGGTAAGCTAAACCCGGTCGGTTGTCCTCGCCAACTTGCAGAAGAAACGCGTAGCTACTGAATCGAGAAATCGCCCTAGTTATAACGCGTTGAATTTCAGAGTCGGAATTCCCAGATACGGAATTCCCAGATACGGAATTCTCAGATACG
>DNPC01000639.1:2992-5500 GCA_003501565.1 Planctomycetaceae bacterium
TACGGAATTCTCAGATACGGAATCTTTAGGTACCGCACTCCGGCATATCAACGAGTTGCCACGTAGCGCGTTACCACAGTGTGAGAACCAACAATGTCAGAAGCTAACATAAACGTGACGGATCCCGCGATGGTGATGACACTATTCGGACCGCAGGACCAGTTTCTGAAAATGGTGCGCAATCACTTCGGTGTTGCGATCACGCATCGTGATGGCAAATTAAAGATACTCGGAGAACAAGAGGCGGTTCGGCACGCGACTAATATCATCGAGCAGATGCATAGTCGGGCTGAGTCCTCCGGTGGATTGTCCTTGTTAGATGTCGAGCACTTGCTGTCTGGACAACTTGGTAGTCCGATTGCCGGTCGTGTTCCGGCGGGCGTCAATACGGATGTATCGCCAGCGAACTTGGAAATCGATCTAGCCCATAAGAGACGAAAAATCAAACCCCGGACGGCAGGCCAGGGGGAATTCATTGAAGCGATTCGCCGTAGCGACGTAACGTTCTGTCGCGGCCCGGCTGGCTGCGGCAAGACGTATCTGGCCGTTGCGCTGGCCGTCGAAGCCCTCAAGACTCAGAAAATCCGGAAAATCGTCCTGGTCCGCCCAGCCGTTGAAGCCGGTGAGAGTTTGGGCTTTCTGCCCGGGGACCTACAGGCAAAACTGAATCCCTACTTGCGCCCACTGCTGGATGCTCTGAACGAAATGCTAGACTACGATCAGGTCAAGTACTTGATGGAGAATGACGTTATCGAGGTCATCCCGTTAGCCTACATGCGGGGCCGAACACTGAATGACGCTTTTGTCATCCTAGACGAAGCGCAAAACGCAACTAGTTCCCAAATGAAGATGTTCCTCACCCGAATGGGGGAGGGCTCAAAGATGGTTGTATCTGGCGACGTTACCCAGATTGACTTGCCGTGCGGCGTAACCAGCGGACTTCGCGATGCCTGGCAGCGATTAGGGGGCGTCAAAGGCGTCAGTTTTGTTACGCTTAAGGCTGGCGATATCGTGCGACATCGCGTGGTCCAAGATATCGTAAATCGTTATGAGTCCCCGAAGTCAGATGATGCACTGGGCAACTAGGGCCACATCTGCTGGCCTTTGGCCTTGCGAACTCATGGCGATAGAATTCGGCCTTGAAGAAGTGGTTCGATCCTCACCAGCCCAATGGAATTGATCGCCGAGGCCAAACTCATGCTCAGAGTCCAAAGTGGCTGCAAACCATAAACGCACTCGTCTCGACCGCGTTTCCAAGCTTCAGCTCGAACCCAGTGCGGTTAGTCGTTGGCTACGCCAGGCCTTTAACGGCGTTACTGCGCTTCACGTTATTCTTGCGATCGTGGTCGGAGCACTCTTGATCGTGACACTCAGGGGATGGCGGCCCGCTTTCCCATACCGCTCCGGCCAAGTGCCTGACCGCGACATCGTTGCCCGAGTGCAATTCGAGATGGTTGACGATGGCCAAACGGCACAAATCAAAAAGCAACGACGACGCGGAGTCCTGTGTTATTACGAAAACCGCCCGCTCGCGATACGACAACTCGGCAGCACGCTGAAGAATAAGATTTCGCCGTTACTGGACGAAGCCCCTTTCGAAGAACTTACCCCGGCACAACTCACTTCTCTACAATCGCTTGTGCCTGAGACCAGCAGCACCTACACACCCTCCGAGGCGCTCGAGGCACTACGTACACTTTTCCTGGACCGCGGGAAACTCGACAACGGCAAATTTGATGATGCGGTAAAGAGTGTTCTTGATCCAATCGCGGAACGCGGAGTCTTAAAGGCGCTTGCGCACGATAGCGAGGAAGGTAGCCAACGGCAGATCCGTATCTTCGAAGGCAGTGGCCCCGAAGATGCGACGGTTGTTGGTGTTTCTGATGTACGGCATAGTGAGATTGCGGACCGTCTACCTGGCGAAGTGGCGGGGCAATTTCAACAACGTTTCGAATCGCCCGCATCGGTCGTTGTTGCCAGGATTGTTAGCAACTATTTCGCCAACCAATTACCGGTCACGCTGTCCTACCAAAAAGACTTAAGCGAAGAAGCCCGGCGCGAGGCGGAAGAATCGGTCGAGGACGCCAAGGTCACCTACGTACCGACAGTCAGCAAACTGGCCGAAGCAGGTGTCCCGATCCAATCGGAAGAACTCCGTCGTTTGCGAGCCGAATACGAACAATGGGTATCGCAACTTTCCTGGGGCGAAACGCTATTCCGTTTAGCAGCCTTCACTGGGATGATCGCTGCGATGTACCTGTTGTGCGGTATGTACATCTATTACCAGTATGACCGCCAGCTACTCAGCAACACCAGCCAACTGGTTCGGCTGTTCGGGCTCGTTGTGGTGACGTGTGCAATTTGTCGATACTCAAGTCCAGATCCGCTCCGCGCCGAAGTCGTACCGCTGACGATTTGTGCGATAACGATGACGATCACTTTCGGGCGTCCCGTCGCGCTCCTGGTTTCGGCTTGTATCGCGTTGGCCGTCACGCTGAGCCTCGGTCT
>DNPC01000708.1 GCA_003501565.1 Planctomycetaceae bacterium
AGTCACGGCCGGTCTTGTTCTGCAGTACAACCACGCAATGGAATGTCTGGTTGCATGCGCCCGTCCCCAGCGAGAGTCGCGTCGCCTGCGGGATTTTTTCAACCACCACCGTCTTTTGTTCGATCGGCGGCGCGCCGTATAGAGTGCATCCCGTCATTGCCACAAAGCAACAACCGAGACACAACGACAGCCTGCGAGTGAGTTCCATAATTGCCCCCTTATGTCACTCAGACACGTGTCAAATGCACGTCGTTTGTCTGTTAAGCAAACCCATCGGGTAAGCTCGGGGACAGGTTGTAGCGATCACCTCAAAAGGTGTCAACCAAAATTCAGCGAAGTTTTCTGCAAGCGCAACGCGTCCAAATCAGGTGACGTGTTTCAACAAAGATGCATGCAATGCAAACATCCAAACCGTTTCGTTTTGCTGTCATCCTCTAGAGACAAGATGTGATGGTTCAGCGCTCATTGCACGCAGTTGAAATCGCGAACGATTACTTCGTTACTTGGGTGTCTTGCGTTTCTTGCTGGCTGCCTTCTTCGTCGTAGACTTCTTCGTCGCCGTCTTCTTGGCGGTGACTTTCTTTTTGGTGGTCTTCGCCGTCGTGGCTTTCTTCTTTGTCGCTTTGGATGCCGCAGCTTTCTTCGTAGCCGCCTTCTTCGCCGCTTTCTTTTTGGCTGCCTTCTTCGTGGTGGCTTTGGAGTCGGGCTCGCGATCCGCGGTGGTTACCGACGTTCCTTCGTCTGGTTTGGCGACACCGATGACGGCGGCCCGCCAACCTTGCTTGATGTTCTTCTCCTTGCAACGATCGTAGAGCTGTTCGATTTGCTCTTTGGAATCGCTAACCATCACTTCACGGCTCAGCGGATCCTTGCGGTTTGGGCTGAAGTCCGTGTAGTGCAGAACGAAGGCTGGGAATTCGTCACTGATCTTTTCTTTGTTGGTTCTGATCACGACGAACTTGCGGACCATCGTTTCGCCCTTGAGAACCTTAGTGAATACCTCTCGCTTGACGATTTCACTCTCGGGTAGCTTTAGCGATTTAGCGTCTGCATCCAGCATGTCGACTTCGACACGAGATGCGACTTGATTAATGCTGACCAGTTCTTTGTCGGCTGATTTGTCATCTCGAAAACGTACGAATTGAGGAGAAATCACAGTCGCTAGGGGCAAACGCCGAACGACTTTGTAGCCTGCCGCAGGGTCGTATTCAACAACCATACGATTGACGGGGCCGCCACGAGTCGTCTGCGAAATCAAATCCAGGCAGCTGATTTCACAAACCAGCTCCGGTTTTACCATGTGATAAGCAACATAGTCCGAGTTGACCTCGATAAACTCGCTTTCGACGACCATATCTTTTAGGTCGCTAAGTAGCGAGCGGCGAAGATCCTCGCTGAACCCACCCCCGACTCTTGTTAGCACGTGGATGGCACCGTCTTGCCTCCGAACGCCAACCAGCAAATCGTGCACCATTCCAGTTCGATGTTCGGTTCCCTCAGTAAACCCGATGACGACTGCATCTAGCGAATGTTGCGGCTTGATTTTGAAGGTGCCGCTCTCATCGCTGCGAACGACTAAGCCTTCGGCATCTTGATCTTCGACCCATCGCGCGAACAGGCTGTTAATTTCGTCCGGCCTTGATACGGGCACGGTCTCTACGGGGACGCAAAGCTCTGACGCTGCGAAGGTGCTCTCAAGTGTTTGAAACCGATCAACGAACGACTCAGCAGCTGTTTCATCATTCCATGAGATGATGTCAAACGGCGCGAACGCTAGGGTGTTTAGCTCTTCTTCTGACTTCGGTGATCTCGCTAGTTTGCTGACATCGTGGACACGGCACCTGCGACCACCGGAGTGCTTCACGTGCAGCTCCCCAGCAATGATTGCTGTGCTGACCCCCGCGGCATCGAGTATCGCCGCTGCTTCGCGATGTAACGGCAGTCCAAGGCGGACAGTGCCCCCCGGATTGATCGAGAGCGCTTGACCATCCGCATAGACAAGCACTGAGAATTCGCCATCGATTTTCCGGCTGGCGAGGTAGTCTGCCTTGGGGATACGAGAAGCAACATCCGCCTGACTTAGCGGTATCATCCGAGCACTTGCGCCACGGCGATACTCCTGGGCGGCCGCTAACAGCCTACCGTCTTCCAAAGCCGTTGCGGGACCTACACAGTAATCCCCTAACTTGATTTCGAATCGAGACGCATCGTAATGTAGAGTGGCTGGCATGTTTGTTTCCGAGATCTTGTTGCGACCCGAATCAGGTCTTGAGCCGCCCTATTGGGGCACAACCATTGGTCCTGCAAATGATTTACAAAGCTCTTTCGTTAGGACTTTTTAGTTTGCCGTTTGGGCACCGTCTTAGCTACTTTCGCCTTGTCTGCTGCTGGCTTTTTCTTAGCAGCTTTCTTAGGCGGCGTTTTGGTATCGCCTGTTTTCTTCGCGGCAGCCTTTTTCTTGGTAGTCTTTGCAGTCGTGGTCTTCTTCGTAGCCGTGGTCTTCTTCTTCGGTGCGGCTTTCTTCTTTGTTAGTGCAGCTTTCTTCTTGGTAGGCGAAGCGTCTGCTGTGGTGGTTGAGACGACAGGTTCTTCCCCGTTGTTGGCTTTATTCGCAGAACGACCTGTCGATTTCTGAGTTTTGGGTTTTGCTTCGGGTTGGATTTTGTCGTCAGGTTTTTCTGTTTTGGGTGCAGTTTTCAGTTCGAGATTTGAGAAATGAAGCAAAAGGCAGTAACGATCGCCATCTGTTCTTCCTTCGAGAAATCCTCGATAGGGCGTGCCTCCTCTTCGCAGCACAAGCGGCTGTTTCGAATTCGGGCCAGCGCCCAACAGCATCAAAGCTCTGCGTTCTTCGAGGTCTTTTGCCATGGCAAACAGGAAATCGTAGGTCAGACCGTTGACGTGCTGTAGCTGTGCTTTGCCGGCGAAAACGAACTTTCGAACAGCCTGTGATTTTGGGATGAAGACTCCGGTCCACTTCAGGGGCGTATCGGATGAAATGTTCTGTTCGGCCAGTTCACGTGGACGCCTTTCGCGTTGCGAGCCATCCGGTTCCTTGATGATTTCAAAGAACCTAACGTTACGTACGATTTGGCCGTTTTGATCGACGACAACACGAGCTGTCTCGCGGAGTTGCCGGCCCGTGTGATCCAAATCAATCTCTGGATCACCTTCAATAATGGCTTGACCGACCTTTTGAAGCGCACCATGTTTGGCGATTAGTTGATCGATTCCATGGTCTAGCGTTGCTTTCACGAAACGAGCGCTGGCCGCCTGGCGTCCGGAAGAATCGATCCATCGGACCGGTTCGGACGAGATGACGCTCTCTAATGCCACTACCGCATCGCGACCTTTGGGATTGGCAATGTTGATGTCGCCCATCTCTTTTTCCTCGACTCAGACGCAGTTGTGTGATAATGGTAGGTTCGAGCATTTGTCGCACATGCCGTGGTGTGTCGACCGTTCTGCTTGTGATACAGATTTGGAACTTGCAGCGGATTGCTAGATCATCTCAAAGTCGAAACTGTCGTTGTCTGAACTATCTGTTGATACATCTGCTTCCGGTGTGACGGGCGCGGCAAGACCGATCATGGCCACATTGGCCCGTGTTCCGACTGCCATCATGACGCAGTTGTCTTCATTGGCCAGTAAGAACGCCGCGTCAGCTTGCAAACCGCCACGGAAACTGTATTCGAATTGAAAGATCGTGCCCTTCGCCAACTCACTCTTGAGCTGTTGCAAAACTACTGAGTCTTCCTGGGAAGGATCGCTGGGCCGCAATTCATAAAGAAGCCGAACATTGTGGTTAAGGTATTCTTCGACTTCGATCGTTTCAAATAGCCGGATCGTCTCGCCAAACGACGACTTTACTGGCTCAACCTCATCGCCATCGACGTT
Organism: Planctomycetaceae bacterium; assembly: GCA_003501565.1. Lineage (GTDB taxonomy): Bacteria > Planctomycetota > Planctomycetia > Pirellulales > Pirellulaceae > Aureliella. The sequence goes on from DNPC01000708.1 coordinate 3,898, forward strand.
GATGGGGGTCAGCTCGGACTTGTCGCACCAACGTCCATCCGCATCGAGCCAACCGAGCGCCGTTCCACCTTTGCCGATAAGCGTCCTGCCGTCGTCGGCGAGTGTAGCGAGGTCACACGGGTTTTCGTCTTCATCCAGTACTAGCTGTTCTTTGCTACCGTACAGACGCGAGCGGTCGACCTTATTCATTTCGAGGGCGATTTCGTCTTCGCCGAGTTGAAATTTTAGAGCGCGGGGCATAGGGATTCCCGAGGTTCAGTTCGTTTCAGTGCTTTTTCCTGGGCAGTCCGCCGTGGACAACGCGGCTGGATACGATTGCCAACATTGAACGAGCGTTACTCAAAGATACTCAGTACTGAACCGGAGGCGTTGGGACACTTGCTCAATATCTAAGAAATTCTCCAACGCGTGAACGCACGGACTTCCTTGTGGCACTACAAAGCGCAGCCACTACTCTCCCTACAGGCGGTACAGATACCAGGCGAAGAATTACTGGGGGCAAAGAGAGCAGCGATTGTGGGGCTGAATTGACCTGGCTGGCAAAATGGTTGGTGCAATCATGATGCGCTTGCCGATAATCCGCCTTAGAAGGATGGTGCTGCGCATAGGTTCTGCGCTGACCGCGGCTAATCCTCCTTAATCGAGCATTGCAAGCAAAAAGCTGCATGGCCCAACAGGCTAGCTGCCAGCAAATTGGCGCTTGCCCAAAGAAAACCGCGTGACAACTGATCGACAGGGATGTTATGGACGCAAACGTACGACTCTGCCTGGTACTGCATAACCACCAACCCATCGGTAACTTTGACGAAGTCATCGCTCAGGCATTTGAGGACAGCTACCAACCGTTTTTGGATGTGTTTGAGGAGTATGATAGCCTTCGCATCTCGTTGCATACCTCCGGTCCATTAATGCTCTGGTTGGATCAGCATCGTCCGGAGTACGTCCAGCGTGTTGCAGCTTTGGTAGCAGCGGGGCGGATCGAGATCATCGGTGGCCCGTTCTACGAACCAATCCTTCCGATCTTGCCCTCAAAGGATAGAGTGGGGCAGATAACCAAATACACCGAGTATCTAAACCGCTTGTTCGACACGGACGTGACGGGCATGTGGATGCCGGAGCGAGTTTGGGAAACCAGTCTGGTCAAGGACATCGCGCATTCAGGGATTCGGTTCACAGTTTTGGATGATTTTCATTTCAAAGCCGCTGGAATAGACGAGTCGCAGTTGCTGGGCGGTTACTTGACCGAAGATGCCGGTGCAACGCTGCAGGTGTTCCCAGGTAGTGAACAACTGAGGTATCTAATTCCCTTTGGCGAGCCCGACGCAACGATTGAGTATTGCCGAAAAATTGCCGAGAGCAATCCAGGTGCAACGCTGGTATTCGGTGATGACGGTGAGAAATTTGGTACGTGGCCTGATACGAAACAGCATGTCTACGACCAGGGTTGGCTACGCAGGTTCTTTGACGCTTTGACCTTTAACCAATCGTGGTTAAACACCTGTTCGCTTGGGGAGGCGGTGAGAGCTACCGGCCCTCTAGGGAAGGTCTACCTACCAGATTGTTCATATCGTGAGATGACCGAATGGGCTCTGCCCGCCAATCAACAAGTTCGGCATCACGATGTTGTGGAAGAATTGTCACAGCGTGGAGATTGGGAACAGCTCTCGAAATTTGTTCGCGGCGGGACATGGCGGAATTTCTTAGTTCGTTACGCTGAGTCTGCCGAAATGTACGCGCGGATGATGGAGATCAGTCGGCTGCTGGAGGACGCGCGGCGTAGAAGTGGTGACGCCGAGCTGCTTAGTGAAATTGAGGATCATCTATACCGCGGTCAATGCAACTGTCCTTATTGGCATGGTGCGTTCGGAGGCATTTACCTTCCGCATCTTCGCGGCGCGATCTATTCTGAATTGATTGCAGCGGATAACAAACTGGAGTACCTAGAGCATGGAAGGAAGACTTGGGTAGACGCACGTAGCGAGGATTATAATTTTGACCAGCGTCCAGAAGTTCGCTTGTCGAATGAACAACTCTGTTGCTACTTCGCACCGTCGCAAGGCGGTATGATGTACGAGTTGGACGTTCGGTCTGTGCGTGCAAACCTGTTGGCCACCATCCAGCGGCGTCCGGAAGCCTACCACGAAAAAGTTAGACGTGGTGCGAGCCAGACGCAAGATGAAGTGGCCAGTATCCACGACCGGGTTGTGTTCAAGCAGGATGGATTGGACCAGCGGCTTCAATACGATGATTTTCCACGCAAGAGTTTCCTTGACCACTTTTGGGACAACGATGCTACGCTGGAAAGTGTTGCAACCGGACAAGCGCTTGAACGCGGCGACTTTGTAGCTCAGCCATTTGAAGCGAAACTGCGTCGAGCGGCGTCTAAAGTCCAGTTGCAGATGACGCGCGAAGGCAATGCATGGGGTGTCCCGATCAAAATTACCAAAGCGATCACACTCGAATCAGGTTCTCCGATATTGAGTGTTGTTTACCTGCTTGAAGGGCTTCCGCAAGATCGCCGGTTCCACTTCGCGGGTGAATGGAACTTCGCAGGCATGCCTGCCGGTGCTGATGATCGTTTCTTCTATGACGAAGATGCGCAATCACTAGGGCATCTTGGTAGCCGCCTCGATCTGAAGCAACGAGATACACTGGGATTGATCGACCAATGGCAGGGCGTTGACGTTTCGCTGGCATTCAATCAAGCGACGGACTTGTGGACGTTTCCGGTCGAAACGGTGAGTCAAAGCGAAGGTGGATTCGAATTGGTTCATCAATCAGTTTGCATCATGCCGCATTGGTTGGTCCAAGGCGATTCCGCGGGCAAGTGGTCCACGCAAATCCAGATTCAGATTAGCCATCAGCGTCAGCCGAGTACAACAGCCCAGCAGGTCGTCCAACGCGATGTAATTGCTACGCTACCTGCAGCCTCGATGACCGCAGCAAATCAGCCAGCTGAATAAAGGAAGACTAGAAGACCAAGTGTGATTCCTGACAAACGCTGGCCGCTAGCTTTGCAGCTTTCGGCGGAGTTTTAGCACGCTGGAAATGATGGTTATGGCAGCTCAAGTTATCTACAAAATTCTGACTGCCGATCAGTGGGAGAGCTTCTCGTCAACAGGCACGTTCGACGGGGCTCCCGTAGACTTGGCCGATGGCTACATCCACTTTTCAACCGCTGAACAGCTTCCTGAGACGGCTGCCAAACACTTCGATGGTCTCCGAGACCTTGTCGTAGTGGGCGTCTTGGTAGAGCGGGCTGGAGAGGCACTCAAGTGGGAGAAATCCAGGGGAGGCGCTCTTTTCCCGCATCTTTACCGCAGTTTGGAAACTGCAGACGTGCACAGTCAATGTGCACTGACAGATTGGCAGCAATAGCAATCTGCTTATCCAGGACTCGGTCTTTCGCCCGGGGGCTAGCATTTCGCTTCGGAAAGATTGGCCGCGATGCTGGAGTAGCGGTGCATTCAGGCTGCCAACCAGTGCGGGTTTTCGGCCTGATTCGCAGTGCAAGCTTCCTTTGAGCGGCTTCAACCGAGTTTGCATGGGGGCTGGCGGAGGCGTTATACTCAAGCATGAGCGGTCGACCGGGAATCCGCTCAGATCTGACGTTCAGCGATTTACCGAAAAAGTGAAACGCTGATTCCCAACCGATGATATGACATCGAAGGAACTCAGAATGAACCATGTAGTACGCCAGGCTAAAGTCGCGCGCAGACGGCTGACGGTACATCGCTTTTTTCAGTATTTCCCGTGGGTGATGTTAATTGCATTGGCTGTGGCTGCTCTGGGGATAGCTTTGCCCAAAATGGTCGTCGTGGAAGCGGATCCTCAGATTTGGTTTTTCAGCTGGCTGGGCGGTTGTAGCGCGGTTGGCTTGCTGACTTCAATCGTACTCAGTTTTGTTGGCCGCCCTGGGCTTGCTGAGTCGGCTGCGGAAGTTGACCGCCGGTTCGGTCTGCGTGAAAGGCTCTCGAGTGCGTTGTCGATGCCACAACAAGATAGGCAATCAGCACTCGGCGAGGCGTTGAAGTCCGATGCTGAGCGACGAGCTGAGACCTTGGTTGTCAGCGAACATTTTTCGTTTGGCATTTCAGGAAAGCTTCTGTTGCCGCTGGCACCTGCGCTGTTGGCTCTGGCTTTAACGCAGCTAGCTGATCGCGAGCCTGAGGCAAAGGAGCCGCAGCTTGCTCAACTGAATATTAAGAAGGTGAAAGAGTCGACAGATGCGTTGATGAAGAAGATTCAACAGCAGCGCAAGCGGGCTGAGGAAAAGGGGCTTAGAGCTGCGGTCGATATGTTTAAGAAGCTCGAAGGCGAGTTGGCGAAGCTTCGTAAGAACGAAAAGATGGACACCAAGCAAGCTTTAACCAAGTTGAACGACATCAAGAAACAACTCGAGGATCGTCGCAAGGAAATCGGCGGCGCGAATGAACTTAAAAAGCACCTGCAAAGCCTGTCAAAATTTGAGCCCGGTCCGCTGGACGATCTCGCTGATTCGATGAAGAAAGGTGATATGGAAAAGGCCGAGGATGCGCTCGAGAAGCTGCTTGAGAAGTTAAAGAGCGGTGAAATGAACGAGTCTGATATGGCGCAGATGCAGAAACAGATGGATGCATTGCAGAAAGCGATGGAAGAAGCGGCTCAAAAGCATCAAGAGGCCAAAGACGCAGTTCAGCAACAAATCGACCAAGCAAAGGCGTCGGGAGACCAGCAGAAGGCGGCCCAACTTGAACGTAAGCTCGAGAGGATGCAGGCGGCAGATGCAAGCATGGCACAGATGCAGCAGATGGCAGATATGCTTCAACAAGCCAGTGATTCGATGAGCGAAGGAGACATGCAGGCTGCTCAGGAAGCGTTCGAACAGATGGCCCAGCAGTTAAGCGAAATGAACGATGCCGACGCGGAGCTTCAAGACCTTGACCAGCTCATGCAGGAACTTTCGCAGAGCAAGTCGGACATGATGGGTGGGCTGGCAAGTAACGGTATGCAGGGACAATCCGGAAACGGGAATGGTAATGGAAACGGAGACGGTCAAGGGTCCGGCGACCGAGCTGAAGAGGAGGACGACGTAGATTTCTATGACTCGCGTGTTCGAGAGCAAATGCGGCTTGGCGAAACAATCATGGGCGGCGCAGTCGGTGGTGAAAACAAGAAAAACGGATCTAAGCTCGACGTCCAAGAAGCGATTCTATCAAGCATGGCCGAAGAACCCGAACCGCTCAATGATGTGCCGCTACCCCGCGTCCGTCGTGATCATACTCGCGGCTACTTTGACGCAGTCCGTGAAAAATAGCACGACCGGTGTTCTATGAAGAACTTTTGCTGCTGTGCCTAATAAAGACATAGAGGCTGCCTTCGCCGCCACAGCCGCGTCCATTCGGTTTGGTGAAGTCGTCAGTTACGGGGAGGTCGCCAGACGGGCCGGTTACCCGAGGCATCATCGGGCAGTCGGGCGCTTTCTGAGCAATACGGATCTTGATCTGCCGTGGTGGCGTGTTGTTTACGGTGATGGAAGAATTCCACCGATTAACCCTGATGTGCAAAGGGACCGACTGCTCAACGAAGGTGTCCAGCTGAAAGGTTACCGGGTCTTGAGCGCTCCTTCAGGTCCTTTTGCTTCGTAGCACTGGCATCTCAGATGTCAGGCGTTGATGGGCGGGCCTAGCAATTCTCGGCTGTGTTTCGAGCAACCTCCGGTCAAGACCACTTGTCTGTCTGCTCATTAGGGGTCATTCTTGGCGTCTGTCCCCCGGCACTCAAGCAATCCCTCATTAGTGATGATTATCGCATGTGGAAACGTACGATTCCTTTCAAAGTCGATATCGCTGGCGTTATCGAGATTATGGGATCATCGTTGTACAGTCGCATCGATACGCCGATTCGCGAGTTGATCCAAAACGGTCACGACGCGATTATGCGGCGTCGAACAGCGGACCTGGAGTATTCAGGCCGTATTGACGTCGTTCAAAATGTTGACCGCGGAACGATCACGTTTTCGGACGACGGAATTGGGCTAACGGCTGAGGAGGCCGAGTCATATCTTGGAACATTGGGTATTGGAATTACCGGAATCCTAAAGGGCCGGCAGGGGCTGGAGGCTGCTGAACACAACACGGGGAGTGGTGACGATCTTATTGGCCAATTTGGAATCGGGCTGTTCAGTGCATTTATGCTGGCAGACCGACTGTCAGTAGAGAGCTTAAGTGTCGCAGGTGGGGAAGCCGTGCGTTGGGAGGCGGGCCCGGGGACGGAGATTCAGCTTAGCCAAGGAACCCGCACAACGCCGGGGACAGAGATTACGCTAACGCTCAAAAAGCACCTTGAGAAGTTCGCCAGTGAAGAACAGTTACTTGAGTTTGCAATCAAACAGTTTGCCGACTTTATTCCGATCCCTATTCACATCAATGGCGCGTCGGCGCGCGTCAACGTGATTCAAGCCGCTTGGTTTGATTCGACGTTGCAACGCAGTGATGTCGAAATGGAGATCGCCAGCTATTTCGATGAATCGCCTTTGGATGTGATTCCGATTCATACAGCTTCACCGGTGACGATCCAAGGAGCTTTGTATGTGTCACCGCAACGCACGCCGGGATTCACCGATGATTCGGTGGTCGCGGCTACTATTAGACGGATGGTCATCTCACGGAACATCCAAGATCTTCTACCGCCTTGGGCAAGCTTTCTGAGGGGGATTCTGGAGCTTCCCGACTGCTCGCCAACCGCTAGCCGAGAAGACCTCGTTCGGGATCAACACTTTGAGCTGACGAGGCGGGTGCTTAGTGACGCGATTTTTGAACATTTTGAAGAGCTGGCGCAACAGCAACCTGAACGATTGGAAGCGATCGTAAATTGGCATCGCTTCACGCTTGCTGGCAGTGCATTGGCGGAGCCCCTGCTGCGGAAGATACTGCGGGATTCGTATCGGTTTCTTACTAGTGATGGTGAGCTAACGTTTGACGAAATCCTAAAGAAGAGCGAAGCAGATCCAATCGCCGAATCCGAGGCTGAATACGTAATCTGGTGCAATGCAGACCGCCGGCAGGAAGCGTATCTAAGCGAGCTCTTTCGTAGCGGGCAGTCGATTTGCGTCCACGCAATTCGTTCGTTCGAAGAGGGACTACTAGCGGCCTTGATCGCCGACACGACTGACGCAATTGTTGATCTTCGAATAGCCAGTCCTAGTTCGCCTGGCTTCGCTGAATCGATCTTGGGGATGCACGATCTCGAAGAAGCCACTCCCGACTGGCAGGAATACTTTGATGCATCGGAAGTGAAGGTAAGTATTGCTAGTTTTGCAACGTCCCAGCCTGTTATGGCTTTCCTGAACGAACGTTATGAGTTGTCAAAGACGCTTGAGAGTCTAAAGAACACTGGGGATATTCCCCGAGGATTCCAGCGACTGATTGACGCCCACTTTGATGCAGCGCCTGCGGGGCAGAATGAAGTGATACTCAATCGCCAACATCGATTGATCGGCCGGGCCCTTAGCAAAGGCACGCGCAGTCCGCTGGCTAACGTTACGCGTTTGCTCGTCCACAATGCGCTACAAAGTGCGGGTGCCCAGACTCCGCGTGGGGCCAAGAGTCAACTTGCAGATGACCTCGATTGGATCGCCGAAATGTTGTGGGGCCGAGATTAATCGGTTCCGCCTGCCCGACTTTTCTCAAGCGGTCCCGCATGCCGAAAACCGGCCTTGACTTGTCTGTGCACGGCGTTTCGCTCACGCGACGCTACTCTTATCTGTAGCTCCTTTGGCGATGCTACCGCGAGTGGCTGAACGGCTAGTAGTTGTTGCAATTCAGCGAAAGTCTCGAGGAACAATTGCGCCCGTGAGCCCACAACGGCACTACCGGGCGCTAGATCGTCTTCCTATACCGCCAAGCTAACTACCGATTCGCATTTCATACACGATGAACGCGATTGGTACCCGGCCGCTTACTGAGCCAAGTCATAAACCAGAATAGCGTTGCTCTCGCGCAGGTAGAGCCGTTTCTTGCTGATGACGGGGTGTGCCCAAGAAGGCTTGTCACCGTCTCCCGAGCCGGGGACCTTAAAGACGCCCAGGCTCTTGAATCCATCCGGAGTTGCCTTGATCATCTCAAGTTCACCAGTTTGATAACGCGCGAACAGTTTTCCATCTGCGGCACTGATCGCTGTCGAACGAGAACCCTCACCGCGCTGCTTCCATACAGTCTCACCAGACTGAAGTTCTGCGCACATGATGATGGGCTGGTCTTGTTTGCCAAAATAGAGGTGACCGTCAATCAAGACGACACCGCCGTGCTTGTTATGCAGCTCACGATTGATGCCGTAGATCTCTTCGATCTCGACCCCAGAGCCACTGGCAACTTGCTTTAGCAAAGCTCCGCCAGAGTTGTAGCCAGCAACGCTGTAAACTTCATTTCCGTCGATGATTGGCGTGGGAATGAACGCGGTAGGCTTATCAAACGGGTACTCCCAGAGAAGCTCACCGGTGGCTGAATCGATTCCCATCGGTCCGACGCAGGTATTCTGGACATAGACCTTGCGGTCTCCGACTTGACTGATGACGACACTCGCGTGGCCCGCTCCCTTACAATTATGGCGTTTGCAGGTCCAAATCTTTTCGCCGGTCTGTTTGTCGAGTGCAACAACTGTTGCATCTGGGCCGCCGGGAGTGCAAATCAGATGTTTGCCGTCAATCAATGGTGATTCGCTGTACCCCCAAGAATCACCCTTTTTGCCACCCAAGTCATCAAGCAGGTGCTTCTTCCAAACAATTGTACCGTCACTGGTTTGGGCGGCGATCAATAGACCGTGGGGTGTTACGACGTAGACCATATCCCCATCAACAGCCGGTGTCGCACGTGAGCCCTGCCACGATCGGGGCCGACCGTCGTCCCAGGCCTCGCCGGTTTTCGTCGCCCACAGTCGTTTTCCAGTATTTGCATCGAAACAGCACATGTGTTCGTCGGAGGTGCCCAAGTCCGGAATGTTATCACCGAGAGTGTACATGCGATTGCCGACAATGGCGGGACTCCCATAGCCATGCCCGGCTCCCTCTGCTGTGAATAGCAGTTTGGGGCCGTCAGTCGGAATCTCATCGATCAGGCCAGTCTCCATTGAGATGCCATCGCGATCTACACCACGGAAGTTTGGCCAATCCTCAGCCCATGAAGCGGTAGTTGAAGATGTAGATATCGCAACAGCCAACGCGAGTTGACCGAATCGCTTTAAGTGGTTCGCAGCCATAGCTGGTTCCTAGTTTGTGGAGTTGAAGGTGGGATTTCAGTTTCGAGGTCTCGGGGGCTAGAGAGCCCGGAGAGTGTCTTGCCAGGATAGCAGTCCAAGACAACCGTTGAAACGGGGCGACTGCCCACTTGGACTGGCACTGCCGATTTTTGCTTGCAAACCAGGCTCTCGTCGTGCATAGATTGAATCAAAGCGAAATGTTAAGATCCGAGTGTAGGTAGAGTCTTTTGGTGGGCTGGCGAATTAGTCACTTCGGATGCGACGATGTCACTAGACGGGTCATCAGGGAAACGTTCTTCGTCTCAGGAACATTCTGCTTCGCGAGAACTGTCATCGCACGAGGCAAAGGCGAAAGCGGCTGAAGAGGCGTGGGAGCTTTCGCAGATTCGTCAGCGTCCATCGCGACTAAACGTCAATAAAGTGGGTGTTTCAGTTCGCCAGC
>DNPC01000097.1:0-389 GCA_003501565.1 Planctomycetaceae bacterium
TACATATGGTGTCTACACCTTGACCGGGCTTTATTGCCTTCTCGATGGCAGGTGGGTAGTCAAGCAACTTCTTGTCCCAGGATCCACGCTATTGAACGACGACACGGACCCGTAGACTGCCAAACATGCGATAACGGAAGTCCACGAGCCACTCTACATCGAGTCTCCGAGCCTGCCCGAGGGTGAACCCGATGACTTTACTCGCGTCAGGGTCAACTGATCACCATGTGACCGCCTGCGAGACGCATAGCCCAGGGACGAGCACTTGCAAGATCGTTAAAGATTGCCAGCGGATAGGTCTAGCTCTTCCGATGGTCGATCGAGTGAGCAGTAGTTGATCATTTCGCTTTCTTGATTTCGCGCAGTCGGATATTGCGATACCAGGCTTC
>DNPC01000097.1:448-725 GCA_003501565.1 Planctomycetaceae bacterium
CGGATATTGCGATACCAGGCTTCAGTGGGTGGGCCGGAGTGAATTTGAAGTCCGATGATCCCCTCGCGAGCGATTTTCGCATCCTTCTCGGTGTAATCGATCGTTTGATGGCCGTTGAGGAAAATCTGAATCCGGTTCCCGATGGCTAGTACTCGCAATTCGTTCCACTCGCCCTTTTTGACCCACCCAGGCACTTTGTCTTTTGGACCCTCAGCCAACATCTTGTTACGTCGGGATTCGTCATATAATCCGCCCCATACAGGGCGATCCCAAGCCA
>DNPC01000097.1:793-3195 GCA_003501565.1 Planctomycetaceae bacterium
ATACAGGGCGATCCCAAGCCACTCCAGCATCACATTGATAGCCGCTGACTTCCGTATCATCAGGAATGCGCTTCGAGCGAAATTGCACGCCCGCGTTATTACCCTTTCCGACAAGTTTTACTTCTAGTACGAGTTCAAAATCGGCATACTTTTTCTTGGTGCACAAGAACTCATTGTGGGGGATCTTTCCCTTTAACGTGCCCGCCACGATAGCCTTATCTTCGACACGAAAATAGTCTTGGTTGCCCTCCCAGCCGTTGAGTGTCTTGCCGTCAAATATCGGCAGAAGTTTATCACTGTCCTCTGCACCACCTGCTGTCACCGTTGTCAGGCCAAGCAGAACGAGAAAAACCGATAAAAGACGCAGCGGACGGAAATGCGCAACTCGAAAGCCTACGGATAACAGCCCACGGTGGACACCGAAATTGTTCATGGTTTTGGATCCTCTTTCTTGCAGCAAGGGCAACAGTCGTCGTTGCGAGGATTGTACCTTACCTCCCGAGGTCGGGTGGCTGGCTGCGAGACAGCAGCAGGTTGCTTGACCGTATCGGCACACTAAAATCGCCTGTCGAACTTTGGTCAATCGGCGAATCGATGGTGAGAGTAACCTGGGAACGTCAGAGTCGAGGATTGCGCAGCACGACTAGATCCGCTGACCACTCGCGAAACAGACGCTGCCTGGGCCCTGAGTTCTCGAAGAATTCGACTTCAAGTCGGTTGTAGCGTTCGTCTTGACGTAGCAATCCGAACAGCCGTTCATGTTCGTCAGTATCACGGTGTTTCACGTTGACGACAAAACTAAATACTTGGAGCCAGCCTGGCCGCTGCACTGCTACAAGACGCATATAATCGAAAGTAGCTGCATCACCGTAGTAACCCCGCTGTGTCAGCTTGCGTCGCAGCGCGAGCTCTACATCCCGGTCTCCCACCCAGGTTGTCCAACGACTTACAAGACTCTTCAGCCAGAGCATCTTCCTAGCTTTCTACGGCACAGACAGTTTGAAACAATCGGGAATTGAAACCTTCGCCGACAGATTGTAGCGCCACGACTACTGCTACAGAATGTTAAAGTGTAGCGGGAACAATTTCATCCAAGCGAGCGGGCGACCAGGACTTATGCATCAAGACGATTCAAATGATTTGCCCGCACACCCCGATGTTCTCTTAGATGCAAGGGAAATTTTGTCTATTAGTGAGCACGCAACGCCGGATCAAGTCAGGCAAGCGTTTGAGCATACCCAAGCCAGATACGAGAAACTGACCGGCGTTGACCCATGGGTACATGACGCGGTACGTCAAGCTTATGTTGCGATCACCTCTCCAGCATCAACCAGCTCCGACGAAAGCCCGCGGCGATTGTCGTTTTCAGAAAATCTGCCACTACAGAATGAAACGACGTACTTTATATTGGTGAATGTCATGGATATATTCATGACATACTTGCTGTTGAACCTGGGTGCCGTTGAAGCCAACCCAGTCGCGGCCTTCTTCATCGATAGCTGGGGCTTCTCCGGGATGATTGCGTTCAAGCTAGTACTGGTTGCAGCAGTTTGTGTAATTAGTCAGGTCGTCGCCACACGTCGATTGAGCTATGCTCGCGGTATATTATGGACGGGAATTGTTGTTGTAGGCATTGTCGTTGTGTATAGCCTGAGACTACTTGTCGGCCAAACAACGTAGCAGGCAACAACCCTTTTTCTTGACGCAGTAGTCTTCGGAACCTCCCATGCAAGTCCGCAATCGGGCAATCGCAGGCGTTTTGCTGGTTCCCCTCGTGGTTGCCGCCAGCTATCTGGCCTTTGGGATACCATTTGGGCGTCTCAACTTTGTGCCGAATACCATCCGCGATTTCGTCTATTGCAATTATGGTAACGGGCGCGTCGGTGCCTTCGATAGCCAGACGGGGGTTTACAGGGCCGCCGATCCTGCAGAATTCGAACCTCCACAACAGTCCCAGCGCGCCGTGCTCGATGAGGATCTACGGCTCTTCGTACGCTTCGGCACGATTGAACGCCTAGACGCATCCGGAAACCAGGTAGCGGCGCGTGAAAAGGGTCTACTCGATAGGGTTTGCATGGTTGACGGCAGACCAGTGGTTTCAACACAGACCGGTATCGAGTTGCTGGATCCTCGCGACTTGACGGTAGTCGACAGAAATGAAGCAAGTTCGCGCGTGTCCGTCCATCGGATTGGGGCTACAGGACGCTTTCTGATCGAAAACGCGACCCTGGCTGAACAGGTTCTCGTGTCAGTCTCTGGATCTGGAATCACAGAGGTCGGACGCTGGCCGAGCTACACACCGCTTCCACAGCAACAAGAAGATACGTTCAATCGAATTTTCAAGAATGACTCCGGCGAGTTTTACCTCGAGTGGCGAAATGCTGACGGCAAGCGAGAACGAA
>DNPC01000072.1 GCA_003501565.1 Planctomycetaceae bacterium
AATCCGGTGGGGCAGGGACTACCATAATCGGGTAGATCTATTCATCGATTTCTTGCCTCTCTACCCAGTCCTCGAAACTCTCCGCCATAAAGACCAAGCATTCGAAGTGCTCTTCGTCGTCCGCTACATCGTGAACACTCGGAACTTGGTTGTGGTCATACCAGTACACCTTGCCGTACGTGTCAGGACGTAGCGAAATACAAGCCGAATTGCCAAAGATATCACACGCGAATACGACAATCTTCTTTGGGACGACCTCGTCAACAGTCTCAAAGTTGAGCATGTGCTCGGCTTTAGGAAACACACTTACTCCAAATCCGTACTGGTTGTCCGGACCAAATGAAATGTTGGTGGACACACCGAGAAGCGAGTGCCCGTAAGTTTCAAGAAACTCTCGGAATGCTGCCGGGAGCTTCGCTTTGTAATGCGATTCAAGCGCTGCCAACGTTTCTTTCGTGAAAGGGCTAAACTCCGTTTCCTCGATCCCAAGCTCAATTAGTTTTCGCTGCCAATCAACCATGCTGTTTTCGCCCATAGAGTTGTCGATCATTCATATCGGTGGGATGTAGCCCGCCAAACATTGGCGTATGTCGCGGATATCATCGGGCTGCATCGCACTAGCAAAGAAACGATCGAAAAAGTGTCGTTCCTTGACCAAGTAGGGCGGCTGAACCTTTCCGACCAAGTGCTGGCTAGCATAGATTTTCGGGTGCCAGGTCATTATGCCGTGCCACCACGTCGTCCCACACCGCTGCGCCCCGATCCCCACAAAATCCGGTGGGGCAGGGACTACACAGTCAGGTAGCTTTGGTGAAAGCTGCAAGATAGTAACCCGCTCAGGTTTGTCGCCCCCGGAAACTAATAAGTGCATCAGTCCTCGAGAAACCTACCGGGCTCTAAACGCTCGAGAAGGTCCTCAAAGGACTCTGCGACCAGATACAAATGGTTGCTGCCCCCATCGACTGGCTTGGGTTCGCCGTATTCCATCAAGAACGCGTCATCCTCGTAGTCCTCAACGTCCTCCCAGTCTGGCTCGCTGAGGTAGTCCCAGTAGTATATTTTTCCTGCATCCGGGCCCTTAACGCACAGACATATCTCACCGTGTTCGTCTGTCCCGATCAGCAGCATATTCGCAGGTATTTGTTCGTGTTGGTGAAAGCCAGTATTTCTATGCAGCAGACTATACTGGTCCCTGCCCTTCCGATCTCTGTCTGTCCGGGGCGCGCCATAGAACACCTCAAACAACAACTGATCCTTGCTGCCTGTAATCGGGACTGGCGACACAGGAACAAATCCAACAAAAGAATTCTTTACGGAGGGGCCACGGAGTCCACAACCACCGAATCGCTTCAAGAACTCTCGGTACGACGCTGGTAGCTCAGCGTCAACCGAATGTTCAATTTCCCTCAGCTCTGGCTCTTCATCGGCACCAGCGGACATTTACCAATACCTCTAAGTCCTCCTAGCGGTTTGAAGATTCTATCCCAGTCCATTTAACGCCCCTTCTTATTCGTTTGTCGGGCTTCGAAGGCGTCACCTTGATGCCTTACTCCGTCGTGTAGATCCTTGTGGATGAGCTGGATTTCTTTTTGCCCGCTGTGGTGAATTCTCAAGTTTTCGTCCTTTAACCATTGCTTCATTCGGGACTTAGGCCATCCTTCGTCGTCAGCATGCTGGCTAGTTGCTTTTGCGCCACTGACGGCATGAATTTCATTTACAGTGCATCACACCTGTGTTGGAGAGGCGTTCACCCGCACGTCAAATCTCGTTCGCTGCATTAAAACGGAATTGCGTCTTTGGGAGTACTTTCCCACGCGACGGAGACGTATGATACGAGGTTACTCATGCGACTTCACCAGCCGACAACTTATTACAAAATCAAAAAGGGCGGCGTTGTCAATTCAACGCCGCCCTTTTTCTGTTGATGATGTGGTTTACCGCATCTAGTCGAGAATCGAATGGGCCCCCAAGTTGTACCGCGTAGCCGGATTCGTAACGATTCGCGGGAAACCCTCCCTTACTACAGCTTAGATCGCGGCAAGTGATCATCCGCGCACATAACATTCCGGCGACACGCGTGGCAAATAGCCTGAATTCTTGAGAATCCGGCTACCACCAGAATCGCCGGCCGAACTTGGCAGATTCACTGCGGACTAATAGGCCCCTTCGACGTTTCGCCCAACGTTCTTGTCACCTTCGCTGGTAAGATCCAAGAAGTCGATGGTGTTGCTGCCGGACTTGACCGTTACTTTCAGTTCTGATTCCGAGTTGTAACGCTTAGGAACCATCTCCTTTCGGCCCTGCCCATAGTCGCCACCGCCGCCCTCTTGCAACGTTTCGATGTACACGAGGTGCTCACCGACCAGTGCGCCCTTGGTGTCGCGATTGTAAATCAGTTCGTACACTCCGTTTTCATCCGTCCGTCCCGCGGACGTACCTGCATTGTCAAATGCCTCACTGGCATCGATCTGCGGGTAAAACGTTACCCGGGCATCTGCCAGCGGTTCACCATCGAGTTTGACAGTGCCAGTCACGGTGCCGATGCTACCATCACCACATCCTGCAAGACCAGCTAGCAATAACGGAACAACGAGTTTCAGTTGAAGGTTTTTCACGATTTCTCCCCGTGAACAAGATTAGAAAAATTACAGATCAGAACGAAGGGCCGAGATTTGATCCAAATATTGGTCTGCCTCTCGATAGGTTGGATCCGCGGCCTTAGCTCGCAGCAAGTATTGACGTGCTTCGGAATACTGCCTGCTTGCAAACAGCGCGACGCCAAGATTCATTAACGCTTCCGGGTATAGCGGACGCAATTGAACTGCTTTGCGAAAGGCGGCAATTGCTTCGCTCAGTTGGTTTTGCTCGAGCTTAACCATGCCAATGCCCACCCACGCCTCCGGCAGCTCATCCGTTATGGCCACAGCCCGTTGATAATAGCCAAGTGCCGTTTCGTACTGCCCGGACGCTGAGAGAGCCATCGCCATCTCTAGATTCGCCGAGTCCATTTGTGGAAACTTATTGACCAGTTGTGTGAGGACGGTTAGCTCAGTTTGCAGATCCCCAAAGTCGCGACAGGCCCTGGCCAACTCAAACAGGCGAAGGCGCGTGGCATTCGGATTCTTGATGGTCTCAGCCGCTAAACGACGAATTGCATCCACATTGCCAAGATGACTGCTGGCGATCGTTTGATAGATCTGCATATTTTGCGAGGCATCCCTCGGGATGTCCGTTTCGCCCGCCCTGCTACCGCGGGTGAGAGGCAAAATCTTCGCCTCGGGCGCTACCGGAGGAGGTTCTTGACGCGCGGCGAGCCGCTGTGATTCGTCAATGGGATTTCTTGAAATCCGATGGTCTGTCATCACCGCATGGATTACATCCTCGGTCCGGCGGCGCGGCATGTGGCAACTCATGCAATCGGCAAGCTCACCCCTGCCTTCAGTCGTTACAGCTGTCTGACACGCCTGGATCTCGTGGCAACTCAAGCAACTAGACCGAAAGTGCTCGAGCCGCCTTTCGTCGGAAACTGCTCGATGGGGATCATGGCACGTGGTACAAGTCATTGCACCCGCGCTGGCGGTGAAGCATTTACTTTGCCGAAGGCGGTATGCATGGTGGTTGATTTCGAAGCCAGGACCATCGCCATCGTGCTCGTAGGTCAAGAAGGCCCGAAACTCCTCAAGCGGCTCGCCCGCCCTGTAGGAATACTCACCCCGATGCTCGTGGACAAGTTCACTGAGAATCTTACTGGAAGGCTGCATATGGCATTGCTCACAAGTATCCATCTGCAGGTCAGGACTCAAATTGCCGGGATTGACTACGGAGGCCACAATTTGCCGGGCTGTGCTGCCCGCCGACTCTGCTACACGCACATGCTCTGCTCCGGGACCATGGCAGCGTTGGCAACCGATCCCATGTGGTAATTGTTCGGGAAAACGCTGCGGCGCGTAATGCGCATCACTACCGATCGGTGCATCCAACGGATAAGCATTGTGACAGAACATACACTCGCGGGTGATAGGTCGCTGGAATCCCATGTGGTCAGGCCGATCATAGCCCGGATTTAGCCGCCATTTCTTCTCACCGGCGTACCAAGCCAGCGGCATTTGGTACATTTCGCCTCCTGGAGTGCGATGGATATAGGATCGAACATGATTGCCGGATCCAATCACCGCATCAACTTTCACTTCCAGTCGATTGACTTCTTCGCCTTGTTCATTTATTTGGTACCGAATCTGATACAGACCATCGTCACGCTGCTGCATTTCGTAGTGACGGTCCGAGGCGGGATGGTAGTAATGTGCCTGGGCCAAGTCTTCGATAATCGGCATTCCTTCCGCTGAGTAAAAAGACTGGGCCATCGCAACGCCTTGATAGGGATCAAAGAAATCACTGTGGCATTCAGCACAACGTGCGTCGTCAATGTACCCTTCCGTCGCAGCGATTTGACTTACCGGTAAACGGTCTTCAGATTCGCCTCGATTGGGTTTAGCGTTCTCACTGGAGCGCCGACAACCCAACGCCAGAGACAGATACAGGCAGAGCCCGCAAACTGCGATCAGACTCGCGGCTGGTTTTCTCTCGGCCGATGGGTGCGACAAAACGGGCGACATGCAGACGACGATGAAAGGCAAACTCACAACAACAAAAGTGCGACTCAGCACACTAGCCAAGCCGCACTTTGTAGGTCTCAACAGATCATCTTGAAGTGAGCCACAAGCCCAACTTCACTAGACGACCGGTTTACTGGGGCGTCTCGAAAACGAAGCCATCGTTTCGACGGCCAAGACGCTGATAAACACCGTGAGTCGGCTCACACGGAGTGACATCCCAGATTCGGCAACCACCAGCCACACTTGGTCGCCATTCAATGTTCTGGCTGATGAAGTGGATAGAACCATCCGCGTAGGCGAACAGAGCGCCACCGGTATGCAGGCTACCAAAACCAGCTTGGGCCGCGAGAGCCGGCGAAGTGTTCCAACCTTGCGGTGGATCGGTGATGTTCAGCTTAGGACGAACGTTGGCAGTAATGTAGTAGATACCCCGGGCGAATGCACCGCGTGGGTTCCGCGTACCGGCCCAAGTTCCGCCACGCCCCCACATACTGTCACGCTCACCAATTAGGAACGTATTGCTGGTACCGTCCGTAATCCCACCGTGAGCGATGGCTCCGTTTTCCATGAACATACCGTGAGTGTCTTGCACACGTTGTGGTTGATCACGCGTACCGCGGTTACACATGTAGTTCGATTTTCCAGGACGCCAGTTACCCCATCCTGCGATACGCGTTCCGACGCCACCACCGAAGTGACGTTGCCGGTGCACCTGTCCGTCCGCATTGGAATCGCTCGGACACTGGAAAGCGGAAAGACCGGTTTCCAAGAGCGGCCGGGCGACGGTGTTGGCAATGTTAGGGTTCTCGTTGGCTATCAAAGCCTTGAGAGAAAACTGGTTGACGCCAAGCTGTGCGTGCAAATTGCCCTGTTCGATGAAGGGCAGAATCAACGCTCCCCAGCCCCACGACTCTTGATTGTTATTGACATTGTTTCGATTGTAAGGAGCAACCGCGGGCGCGAACGCCATCGGAAACTTCTTGTGCGCCGACTCGTAGTTGTGACAAGCCAGTGCAAGCTGCTTCAAGTTGTTGGAGCATTGCATCCGCCGCGCCGCTTCGCGCGCCGCCTGCACAGCAGGCAACAAAAGGCCGACGAGTATGCCGATGATCGCAATCACCACCAGCAGCTCGACGAGCGTAAATCCAGAACGTCGTCTCATAGGAATCTCCCCAGAAAAGTGAATTAGCGAAGAAGAATTTCGCAGATGGCGGCCAGTATAGGGGTTCGCCCAAACGCAAGCAACAAAGAAACGGGCAACATTAGCGATGATTAGCGTACGACAAACCCGCATTAGCTTCATGTTGTTGGCACCTACTCCTTTTCTAGGCACCACCCGATAGACATTTGAGTGTCCAAGCCCCCCAAACACGGATTCGAGGGATAATTGCGCCTTGAACAAAACTAGACACCGCCAGAAACCCGTTAGGCGGCGTCATGCAACTCGATAGAAGATCCTGCTTTCATGAAGATTCAGAATTGGCTGAATGGTCTCGCGCAATCGGGCTACTCGTCGCTGGCGGGCAGTTTTCAAGCTGCCGGATCGGGTGTGAATTACCTCAGCGAGCTAGCCGGCAATATGCGGCTTTTCGGCTCCAGCATCAGTGGTGGGTACGAACAACAGGTTGACGAACGCCACTACTTGCTCGTTCCGGATGCACGCAATCCGGATGGATACTCGATCGTAGTCCTACGTGTTCTGCCCGATGATGTACCACCCATCAATGACTTGCCCAAACGGCGGTTGTTGCATTTGCCAAACCTTGAATCCGAAGCCATGCTTCGCCACCTATTGGTCGAACAAGCTAAGTCGCAAGAACTCGCGAAGCCACAAGACGGCAAAACACTTGCCTGCCGCGCTCGGGAACTAGCTGACGCTATTGACGCGTTGGACAAGCAAGTTTTCGGCGGAGTTCTGCTCATTGGCGGGCTAGTCGCGGTATTCAATCCTGTGGCAGGTGCTGCAATCGCAGCCAAGAGTCTCATTCCATCTCTAGCGATGTTTGCTTCAAAATACGGCTTGCAGGTCGCCGAGGAAAAACTCAGCGACGCGGAAATGGCCAGACGTGCGAAAGAAGCCGAAACAACTCTCGCGAAAGAGTTCACGCAATCCGACACGAGGGTTGTGGTTAACGATCTGCTTGATGTACTCCAACGGGCTCTGGTCACCAACGAAGCAGATTTTGATCCGATGCTTGCCTTTGTGGAGATTCGACAATCGGATGAAGAGCCTGAACAAAGGAGATTTCAAAAAATTGCTGCTCAGGCGATTGTCGGTGTTTATGCCGACGCATTGGGCGACCCCACAGAACAGAATCTCGCCCAGTTAGGCCCCGAGGATTTACGTTTTCTGCGTTTACTGCAATCCACCTGGGCATAGATTCGCCGCGATCTGGGACGACTATTGGTCTCTCGAACGCAAACGCTTCTTTTCAGATTACAAGTCTGGCTTGGGCTTATCCGGTCAGCCCACCCGATCAAAATTCGTACGTGCGATCAATAGAGTGTGCGGAAGCGGACGATGAGGGCGTTGTCGGGACGGTAGTTGCCGAGGCCGCTGCGATACTGAATGCTACGATCGAATGCGTAGCCGACTTCGATGCTGTTGGCAGAATCTTCGTCGAGCTTGGCGATGCCGAAGGTGACACGCAAGTCTGAGTAGGTCACTACATCGTCCAGTTCGCTAGTACGCTCTACTGCCCACGAACCACCGCCAAGTTCACCGGCGAAGTAAATGAAGCGGTCGCGGCTGACTTTTATCTGCACCTGCGGTTTTGGAAAAACGGCCTGGATCACAACATGATGCTTCGGCCGTAATACCAAACCGACCACAGGCAACACACTGATATCGTCTCGATCCAGAAACTCCGCACCCAAGACGCTTAAAATCCAGGGCCGCAACGCATAGTACCCTACAACGTGCCCCGGGAATCTAACGCCCTTGCGCGCACTGCCCTCAAAATCGCTGTACGCACCGATGCTGACGCGGTAGTCGAGCACGAAGCGGTCGTTGCGGGTTTCTCGGGACTGATACGCCAATTTGAAGTCAAACAAACGCGGTGGCAGATCAGTACGAATTGGCCCGTCCAAAAAATGAAAACTGATACCAGTATTCAACTCGGTTAGACGGCCCAGCTTGAGCGTCGGAAAAGACTCGAGGCTGAGCATCCCAAAGTCATCACCACTGCCTGGCAGCCAAGTGGTAGAACTCTGGGTGGCGTTGTAGCCTACCCAATCACCGAACAGAATCTCGTCTGGATCTCCCCCCGCTGGCAGAACTATAGCACTTTCGGTATGCGTGATGTGGATCGGCTGCGACTCAACGACGATTCCGTCAGCATCGATTGTTTCAACGATGACCGGCTCACCGAAATCGCTTTCCTCAATCACGATATTCTCTGGCGCGAGATGCGATTGCTCGGCAGAGTTAAGTACAGCATCACTGACGGGGCGAGCATCTTGTTCCAGTTGCAGACTCGTCGGGATCAGCCATTGTTCGTCCGTTGCTACAGCTGATGAAGCACTTGTGGGCGCATCAATGGTGTTGGAGTTGTCAGCGACAGAATGATCGGAGATCGAAGAGGCTGCGGGGGTTTGGGCTGGAAGCGGTGAGCCGAGTAGTAGGCAGTTGCAAGCTAGTGCAGCCCAGCAAATTCCGGCGGAGGCATTAGATCGGCCAAGTGGATTGTGTAACTTCATTGTCTAGGCCCGTATTCCTTTATGCCCCTAGCAATGTCGATCGGAAAGCTGGTGTTTTTCGGAGCTTCTATTTGCAATGAATCCACGCTCTCTTTGGGACGGCGTCGCAGGGTTCGCGACAGGTTGCTCTGCCCTGCAGATCAACATTACGCTTGTTCTACCGCCGGTGCGTCCCCTCGCCGCTCATCCGTCATGTTCGACGCTCCCGAGTGGAGGCTACGGCGTTCCAAGTCTTTGCAAGATCAATCGCACAAAACTGTAAGCGATCTACCAAAGCGGTACGGTTAGTACTAGAAAAACGCTTGATTTCACACAAGGTGGATGGCCGAAGTGCTAGCAAATCTGGCTGAACAACTGAAGTACCGGAGGAAGCATCCAGCTTGCTGTCGCCCCTTCGGGGCTAGTGACCAAGTCGGCATATCGTCCGGTGGGCAAGCCCACCGGC
>DNPC01000631.1 GCA_003501565.1 Planctomycetaceae bacterium
GAAGCTTGACGGAGAGGTAGTGGGGACGAAGATGGCTAGGTGTCGGCGTTAAGTGAACGTAGGGGTTCTGGTGAACTGTCCCTAAACGCCCGGCAAGAAAAGGCAATTGCGTCGAGAAAATCGATTCCTGGCAAGCTTGCCAACCTCTCCTTGATGACTAGTTATAGATGAAACCACCGCAACCCGTCCAGGAATCTTCCGGTTCACACGTCGAAAAAAAAGAGCCCGGCAGCTTTGTTTTCGCTGTATGTCAGCACGGCGCCGAAAAACACATCAAGCAACGTTGGCACCAACAGTCCGGCCCGATGCGGCTAGCTTTCTCGCGCCCAGGGCTAGTTTCCTTCAAGGTGAACCACTCCGACGTCGCAAATACAGTCTCCCAGTTGTCCGGCGATTGGGCAGTGCGACACGCGGCGGAGAGCCTGGGCACGATTACCGGCGAATTATTCGGTGACCTTGCAAAGCAACTTTGGGAGCTTGCTGGCATCGGCTGGGACACTTTGCATGTCTACGAGCGAGACCCTAGCTTGCCGGGGCATCGAGGTTTTGAGCCAGGTCGCAGCGAATTGGCCGACGACGTCTATCAACGCCTGCTGACCGATTTGCCGCCGGGCCACGCGATGACGGCACAGCCGCTGGCGAGAGTTGGTAGCAACGTGTTAAACGTGATGCTAATCGAGCCGAATCGATGGCTGATCGGCAAGCACACTGCCGAGAGTCCCCAACAATGCCACCCAGGCGGCGTATTCAGATTGCCCAATCCACCCGAGATCGTAAGCCGCGCTTACCTGAAAATGGCCGAAGCTTTGATGTGGAGCGAATTTCCGATCAAAGCAGGTGATCGGTTTGTTGAAATCGGTAGCTCTCCAGGTGGTGCGTGCCAAAGGTTGCTGGACCTGGGGCTGAAAGTCACCGGAGTGGACCCTGCTGAAATGGACCCACGCGTACTCCAACATCCCAATTTTGAACACTGGCGTGCCAAGAGTTCGGCGATTAAGCGAAAGCAATTCCGGCCATTCCGCTGGCTAGCCGCTGACGCAAATGTTGCACCGACATACACGCTGGATGCCGTGGAAGACATTGTGCAGCATCCCACGAATCGTCTGCGCGGGCTTTTACTGACGCTCAAAATGACAAATCCAGAAGTTGCGAAACAGTTCGCAGCGTTCCGGAATCGAATCAAACAATGGGGCTTTGACCGAATCCAGATTCGACAGCTCGCCAGCAACCGCAATGAGTGTTGTTTGGCCGCGTTGCGAACAAGCAACTCCGAATTACGAAGCCAAGAATCGGAGATGGCGACGCAGTAGATTGCGGGCCAAATCGAACAACGATACGCTCTGAGTGTGAAAGACGACTTGTATGGGCGATTCGATCGGCCAGGCGTCGGAGGCACTCGGCAGTTTGACAATTGCCGCGTAACGCAAATTAGAATCCGCCCCGCTGTACTGTTTAGGCAAACTAGCCCCGGTGACGCCGGTTCTTCCTAACTGAGTGTTTAACTCTACGACTCTTGTGACACGGGCCGTGGTAACGCTTGCAGATTCGTTGGGAGCGTGGATCTTGCACCTAGTGCCTTCGGCGACGTCTGCTAGCTGTTCATCTGAAAGTGGAACAACCGCGATATTCCCCCTGCTGCAGATGGTTGCTAACAACTCTCCTCGTGAAACAGTACGTCCGAGCTGACGTGGCTGCGTCCAGACCTCTTCATCACCAGGAAGCGGCCCTTCTTCAGAGCCGCTGTTCCACTGGCTCAAATCAGGGGCAGGTGGACACACTGCCGCAATGAGTAACCCAGCTTGGCCGGCGACTATTTCAAGCTTCTCCATCCGCTTTAAGGAAGCTTCCTTTTGTTGCTCAACTGCCCTCAGGCGAGTCTCATAGCTTTCGAGATCAACGTCGCGCGCGTAACGATTGCGTTGCCGCCGAGCTTGCTCGAGTTGAATTTGATTGCTCCGGCAATTTGTCACGTGATGCACCAGCTCGGCAGCCGCATCTGGACTTGCCAGCCGGAATAGCGGTTGCCCAGCCGCTACTTGTTGGCCATCGGCTGCATAGCATTTCACCAGTTGGGCATCTGCAGTGGCAAAAACTCTCTGTGATGACTCTGCTTGTACCCAGCCGGACCCAAATCGCCGGGTAGGAATGGGTAGGGTTAGTACGATCAGCGTGAGACCAATGGAGAATAGGAACAGTCGTGAAACGCGACCAGAGAGTCGTGCGGTTGTCAGCAGTTTGCTTCCGAAGCCAAGCATTGGAATCCCCCACCAAGAAAACAGAATCAAACCGCCCATCAAGCGGCCTACCCACACCAGCTCCCAACCCCGAAACAACAAAACCACCGCGGCAGAAATCGCGAGCGCAAGCATGCATCGGTAAACCAAACCAGCAGCACTGAACACCAGCAAGAATCGTCCGTAATGAGTTCGACTGGTATGGCTGTGCAGTTCGCGTGAGTCGTACGTCTCTTGCCGCGGGAGGCCCAATACAAGACTCACCACAGCCTCGGACAGCAAATGGTCAGCCTTGGCGCGTAGACGAACTTCGTCTAACCAGTCTGCGAGAATATAGTAGCCGTCGAAACGCATTAGAGGATTTGCGTTGATCAGGATGGTACTCACTGAGCAGATCAGCATGAGCTGCAAAGCGATCGTGTTCCATAGCGACGGCAGCGTCAACAACCAAACCCAAGCTGCCAACGTTGCAACGATCAGTTCTGCGTACATGCCTGCGGCCGCCACTGCTGCGCGTTCGCGGCGTTTAGGCAGTCGCCAGCTTTCCGTGACATCGCAGTAAACACAAGGCGCAAACAGAATAAACAACAACCCAATGTCGGGGCATCTCACCGAGTGTCTCTCACAAACTACCGCGTGTGATAGCTCATGGATGGCCCTCGTCATCAAGAATAAGAGAACAAGCAGGCCACCACCCCAAACCGCCTCACTACCACTCGTTAGCGGACTTGCGGCCAATAATGTGCCACCTTCCTCGGAAACCGCGACACAAAAACGATGAAAACCAAGGCAGATGGCGATGCCGGTGATGAACATCAGCAGGCACCATACCAGCACAGCCCGCCGGGAAAAAAACATGTCCGATCGTGGCGCCAACCACGCCAACAGTCTTTCAGGGTTTACTCCGCGTACCTGCCATACGACGAGACGCCCAAGCGTCTGCTGCGCCGCTCGCAACGCTGGCAGAGCATTGCCTGTTGTGCTGCGTTTTTGACGTCCCGCCCCGCTGTTGCCTGCCGTGTCAACTTGCAAGAGCCCAGATGCCACAAGATGCTCAGCTGCGGAAAAGACCGCTTGGGTAGAACTGGAGATTCCGTCTCGCACCAGCTTCCTGGCGACTGTCGCCAGTAACATCTTGCCATCGAGGCTGGCGAGAATAGCCTTCTCCAAAGAACCAATACGAACACTTTGTCGTGTCAGAGGATCAAAGGCGTTCCATACTCCACCAGCATGGTTGTATTGCAGATCGCGGCGTGCCGGAAAACGCATGCCAGAGAATTTTGACTCCGCCAGCGGCTGTGAATCTGGCGCGGGATTTACTGTGTTCTGCATAGCTCTCAACGCCCCGCGCTGATCAAGCGACTTTCAGCAGGTGTGGGCGTCTCGATTTCCAGATTGACGTTCATCCCAGGCAAAAGGAGGTACTGATTGCGATGCAGGATGTTGTCGACCGCGCAGTGTAGTCGTACCAGCCCTCGACCAGTAACTTTATGGTCGTAGGAGGTTACTTGGCCTTTCAGGTAAACTGTACCTGGTTGTCCGTTAACCGTCCCGGAGCGGCCCTGTCCGCTAGCGTTACTAGAAGGTTGAATCGGCACACGCACGTCGGCACCGACGATATTGGCTAGGTCGATCGAATTTAACGGTACGATCGCATCAACGGTTAGTGTATTGAGGTTCTCGACGCGAGCTATTGTTTCACCGGCTTCTACCCATTGCCCGACTTTCTGCTCCAAGTTGGCAATGATCCCATTGATCGGTGACTTGCTGATTCGGCGTCGCAATTGTTCTTGAATGACGTCAATTTCTGCCTTGCGTGTCTTGGCTTCTACGAGTCGATTCTCGACGGTTTGACGTGCCTGAAGTAGCGACAAACGTGTCTTCCCGACTTGCAGCGTCAAACGTCGGATTTCGGTATCGCCAACGCTGCTGGAAATCTCGCGGTGTTTGGTCAGCTCCGTTTGCAACTCCTGAAGCGCAAGCTGCTGGAAGTCGATCTCAGATTTGTCATTCGCGAGCCGAACGGCAGATTCGTGACGCAGTTGTGCGATGCCGAGTTGCAGCTCGTTTTGGCGTGAATCGAGTTTGGCAATCCACTGATCGGCAGTTACTGGCTCGTTAAGTTTGACGCCCAGCTCAACAATCAAACCTGATTCTAGAGCGGGAATATCGACGGCTTCTTCGACCATTACAGGGCACCCGCTAATGGTGTGCCAATGGGGCGACCCTACATCCCCTGTCGAAGCTCTCTCAACGCGCTGGGGCGGCCCGGCCGATAAGGACGTCTTGGCGGATGAAACGAAGATAACCAACAGAGCAACATACAGTCGGCGAACTTCAGTTTCGGCAAATATTTGATTTGGGCACACTACCATAGCAAGGCAATCTTGGATTTGACTAACTGGACAGCATCACGAATCAGCAACCAAGCGGCGGGAGTCGTACCGCAACGAATGGTGGCTCGCGCGACCGCGCCTGCTTGCTTAAGCGGAATTTGACTTGGATCCACTACTGCTTCCACCACGACATTCGTTTCGCCGCCCGGTCCGCTACTTACCCGCTGAGCGACACGCGAAATCTCGGCGGGGAAAGTTCGATCTGGATGGCTGGCGAGCGAGAATGAAATTGAGGCTTCCTGCCCTTCGGCCTGCCGCTTCACCTTGGAGATCCGCCGCTGCGGAACCGAGATCAGCAGTACCCACTGGGCGTCGGGCGCAAAAGTCTGCAGCAGTCGATCGCCTGGATTTACTGGTCGATGCAGCAAGCTGTTTTCGAGCTCCCACGCAGCGACGATGCCGGGCTGGGTTGCTCGGACTACCAGACTGTCGAGCTGCGAATCGTAGATCTCAATCTGTTTCGAGATACTGATTTGTTGAATTCGAAGCTGCTCAAGCTCGCTTTCAAGCTGGTCCACTTCGAAATCTGATAGAGAGACCCCAGCGGCCAACTGGTTTTGGCGTTCATCATGATTTTGGCGAGCCAGCTCCAGACGGCTATGAAGTTGATCTAGTTGGCTTTCGAGCTGCGGACTATGTATCTGAAGTAGAGTCTGGCCTTGGGTGACGGCTTGCCCGTCGGTCACCATGATTTCTTCGACTGCACCGGACGCGGGAGCATAGTAAGCGGCCTTGTGGGCGGGCTGTAACACCGCCGTTGCCGATACGTTGTCATTGACAGGGAACAATGCTGCGGCAGCTAGCAAACCCAACATTGCGGCTCTAGTCAACCAAGTCGTTATGGTCGCATTTCGAGCTACGGCCGGATCGGTCAGACTGTCGCCGCTCTGCAACCCGATCAGGCTCCGAAAAGCCCGTTGCCAGGAGGAATAGATCTGATTCTCACCCAGCAAACCTCCGATGCTTTCTAGCGACGAAAGGTCGATTTCCTCCGATGGCGGTGTCACCCAAAGTGCAATGCACAACAGTGAACTATGGTCCCCAAGGCGCCGAATCAACAAGTGGCGACACCCCTGGATATTGCAAATCTCGTCAACCAGAAGAGAGATGTCCTCTGGCAGCCTTGCAAGATGCTGTTCACCTTCGACTGTTGCACCGGAGTCTCCGGATGTCTTTGCATGGGTTTCAACCCGTCGATCAGAAGCGGACAGGAGGTTACCCAGAAGACTGGAATCGAGTCGCAGTACGTTGTTCACCAAACGCTGACAAATCAAAGCTGGTTCTGAACGACTGTCAAACGTCGCATGACTTGAGGTCGCAACAACTTGGTTACCGCGGGCAACGCATGCAATAAACGCCTGCTCAGCATCGAGCAGTTGTGCGCAGGCTCGCGCGGCGGCGTGCAAACGGGCTGGGATCGTGTTTGCCGACGCCACGCTTTGCAAGTTCTCGCGCAGCAACTCGACTGCCTGCCGATTCGCTTCAGCTTCCCGAAGTTTTTGCCGCCGCAAGAAATCGGACATCAGGTCCGCCATTTGAGCGACAAAGCGAAGGTAGCCTCTCTGTGCGGTGGGACCGCCGCCGGCCGGATGAATCACTTCCAAGAGATGGTCATACCGCTTCCCAATGCGGATGGGGACGACAATCAGAGCTTCGCTAAGTGGATTGGTAGGCCGATTCTGCTCAACGATCGTTTCACGTGGCGGAACCAGAATCGGCT
>DNPC01000501.1 GCA_003501565.1 Planctomycetaceae bacterium
GAGACCGACATCGCGGCGATCCGGCGTCAGCAAAGCGAAGCGATAGAACTCGCCGCCGTAATCGATTGCGAGACAGCCCTCGCGGCCGCGCCCAAATCAGGAATCCGCGGCTGAGCTAATTCGGACATCGGAACGTTGAATACAGGAGCACTGAATTGATTCGACTTCGGAACCAGGCAACCAACCGTCATGCACCGTCCTGTATCGCTGCCTGTACTTGGATTGTCATTAGTTCAGTTCTATCGTTGCGGTTCGGTATTGCATCAGAGCCCACGTTGGACGCTCCGGAGAAGTCGGTGCGATCTTCGCGTTTCGCGCAGGACATAGTCCCGCTGTTGACCCGAGCCGGCTGCAATTCTGGGGCTTGTCATGGCGCAGCTGCCGGGCGGGGCTACTTGCAGCTTAGCCTGTTCGGATGCCGACCGCGGGAAGACTATCTGGCATTGGCGAATTCCCCGGGAGGGAGACTAATCAATCTCGCTGATCCAGATAGTAGCCTCTTGCTAATGAAACCTAGCGGGCAACTGGAACATGGCGGAGGTGAGCGGTTGGAGATGGACTCGCCGGAATACCGGACGCTATTTCAGTGGATCAAGGCGGGCGCGGCGCCTGATCGTCTCAGGGCAGTCACTGGGATCGCGACCGAACCTCCCGAGACTTTGGAAGTGCTCGTTGGAAAAGATGCTGCGATTGATATCCAAGTGCGATTCGAGAACAGCGATTTTGAAAATGCCGATGCTAGTCGCATCGTAATCGAAGGAGCAGCAGAAGCGTCTGGGGCTTCGGATAGTCAAAGTAATGCGGCGTTGTCTTTTACACGCTCTGACTCGGGTATTCGTTTGCAAGCGACCAAGGCTGGTTACTTTCCGATCACCGTGCGTTACGGTCCGGTCGCGCAGGCCATTGCGGTTTGGGCGATCGAGCGGCCAACGCAGAGGCCGGAAACAAACCCGAGATCTCCAACTAGATTTGAATCGCCAACTGAAACGTCCAGCGGAACTTCGCGAAATCGAGTCGATCGTTGGCTTGAGCCGGTTGTGGAACGTTTGCACCAATCAGGTGTCATTGAGGCGACTGCACCGCTCTGCAGCAACTCAACGCTCGCGCGGCGCATGTACGTCGATCTCTTCGGACGTTTGCCCAGTTTGGACGAATGGGAAGCCGCCATACAGATCTTGGAAACTAGCGGACCGGCAGAACTCGCCGACCAGATGCTTGGCCGCGAGGAGTTTGCTTGGCAGGCACAAAGGCAGATACTCGGCTGGGGAAATGTCCCAGAGGCTGAACAGTACGCGAGATTGCGACGGGAGATTGCGTCGTCGATTGCGGAGAACGACAGTCTTCGCGAGCTTGCGGAAGGCATCCTAAAAGTAAAGACACCAAGCACGGCGTTCAACGATCTTCATCGAGTCGCAGCGGGGCCACGGGAGCGAACCGAGTTGGTCGCATCGATGTGGATGGGAGTCCAAGTGGGGTGCGCGAAGTGTCATGATCACCCGCTCGACCACTGGACGCAGGACGATTACTTCGCGATGGCAGCCTGTTGGGCCCCAATCGAAACAGGCGGGGGAGTGCGGCGAGTGGATGGACGTACGACCACAGATCTGCGTACCGAACAATCTGCTGTGCCACTGCTCCCTGGCGGGGCCGCTGCTGGAGAACAACCAGACCATGCGCTCGTCGACTGGCTAGTCGCCGATGACAATCCGTACTTCACTCCTAACCTAGTCAACCGTATCTGGGACTGGTTGATGGGGCAAGGGATCGTTATGCCGGTCAACGATTTTCGCAGCACCAATCTACCGATTGCTCCTGAGTTGCTCAGAGGCTTAACGGCCGAATTAGAGAATAACGATTATTCGCTGCGTCATCTGGTCCGGATGATTGTATGCAGCGAGGTTTACCGTCGAAGTAGCGCGACAGATGCACCTGCGTTGGCACTGCGTGCATTCGCCGCTCGGTCGTCGAAGCCGATCGACATACCGACCGAAACCCTGGTAGCCCAGGCACTGGGCATTGATCTTGACGGTCAATCTGAGCATAGGGGATCCACCATGATGGCCACTGCAGGCGACGGCTGCTCGCGCGCTTCGGCGTGCGTCGACCCAACTAGCCAGCGGATAGAATTGGTCCGTGGAAAGGTGATCAGTCAAGCAATTTCGCTGGGGCTGCAGCAAGCTCAAGCTTCACTGCCGGGCCGCTCAAAAATTGACGTGCTGTCCGATGTCCACCAGCGGCTGTTCGGACGCGCCGCAACACGCGAAGAAACTGCGAATTGGCAAGAACTACTGGATAGGCATGTTAGGCAGATTAATGCTGGCCAGGAAAAGGCCGGTTTATCTAGTCTACGGAGTCAGAAAGCAGTTTCTGAATTTGCCGAGGCGTTGGTATGGAGTTGGGTGGTAAGTGACGATTTCTTGCAACTTCAT
This sequence comes from Planctomycetaceae bacterium, assembly GCA_003501565.1. Lineage (GTDB taxonomy): Bacteria > Planctomycetota > Planctomycetia > Pirellulales > Pirellulaceae > Aureliella. The sequence continues at coordinate 2,430 of DNPC01000501.1, forward strand.
TGAACCAACCTGCCCGAATCGCCTATAATAGTTGTCCCGCCACGCGGCATCCACGCCGCGTACCAGTCGCAGCGCTAACGAGTAGCAGGAGCTGCGATCCCACCTTAAGCATGCAGGCCGACGTGAATATGCGCTTCGCCTGGTGCGATAACATCAGAAGAATTGATGAGACTCCGATCTTTCCAAACCAAACTGACGAATGTTCTCGCCCTGCTTACCTGCTATTGTGCTTTGCCGGCGGCAAGGGCAGCAGACGACACTCCCGAGGCTAACGCGCCGGTAGCGGACCAACAATCTGAATCGATCTACCTGATCGGTAACTCCCTCACTTGGGATACGCTACCTGGTTTGCTAGACGGCCAGGTCATGTGGCATGTTGACTGTGGTAAGAATTTGCGATTCATCCACGAACATCCCGAGCAACCGTGCGTGAAGACATCCACGCCTTGGCCGGAGGCACTTCGGAACAAGCAGTTTGACGTCTTGTGCGTCCAGCCTCACTTTGGCACCCATCTGGAAGAAGATGCGAAGATCATCAGCGATTGGGTAGCGCTCCAGAAGGAGCCTGTACGTTTAGTAATTCATACCGGCTGGAACCGTCACGCGCACTTTCGTGAGCACTATAAGCATACGCCGGAGGCTGAGTCGTGTCCGATGATTCATGCACCGACTTACTTTGAAAGGCTTCAACAGCGGCTGCGCGAGAAACATCCAAAGTTGAAGATCACAAGCACACGGGCGATCGAGGTCCTCAACACCATCTGTCATGATATCGAACAGAAGGCTGCTCCAATAAGTGATCTAAAGGAGCTGTACCGCGATGAGATTCATGTCACTACGCAAGGTGGCCGTTACTTGATGCACAATCTGATGCGGGTTGCCATTGGACAGGAGGTCAGCGACCGAGGCTTTCAGGTTGCAGAGCCACTACGCGGCTATCTTCGCAAGAAAATCACCCATGCCCAAAAACTCCGTTCCGCGCGCCTGGTTTCGACACAGTAACGGCGCCATCCCTGGGTAGTCAGGTAGCCAAATACTGTCGCGGCGTTCGATGCGCTGTGCGTCTTAACCAAGTGGCGGCGGAATTGGCAAGGGAACGGTTGATGAGCGCTGAGCAGATCCAATCCAATTTCCCAGCTGGTGTCGCCGTACCACGACCAATTCTCGTGATCTGTGAATATCTTGACAGGTACGGATACCCAATCAGCGGTTGCTTCGAAATCAACACACGCGATTGTGAAGCAGAATCGTGGTTTCCAGGCGACCCAGCAATGCAAAAACAGATCGCTGTTTTTGGTAACGGTTCCACGGGCTCAACCTATGCCCTCTGGCTATCGGAGACCCAAGACCCAAATTCGGCGCCGGTCGTTTTACTAGGCTCCGAAGGCGAATTCAAAGCAGTCGCGACATCGGTTCTCGAATTCTGCCGTCTATTGGGCTGCGGCTATGATGAACTGGACATGGATGACTTATCGGCCCCTCCAAAGTTTTGGAACGAAACTGAGCGTTTTAGAGACTGGATCTACCACGAACTTCACATCACGTCACCGAGAACCGGTGCGGAAATAAGCGGCGCCGCAAACTCTCATTCTTCGACGTTTGCTGATTGGGTTACCAAATGGCAGGATGCAAACCTCTGATCGTGCGATTACACCATGTGGCGACAATGACAGAGGCGCGGCGGACCAGTGAACTGGGTTGCCACGGTTGGTACTCTATCAGGTTTAGCGTGTCGTCCCCTTCCAACGTTTGGATGGTTTTCGCAAAATTGCGTTCTTGGGCAGTTGGCGAGTTACGTTGACTCTGCCTAGCGGGTTGTGTCAACCCCGCCTAGCGGGCATGGGGCCTAGCTGCGGTGTTGTTGCACTGGACTGCCTGCCGAGACGTCTTCGAGTTTTGAAGGTCGCCCCTTTTGCGAGGCATCGCGATGACAAGTGTTTCTGACCGCACGTTTAAGTCGGGCGTAGCCAAATTTTGGGAGTGGTTCCCTGCCGTTGCGGATCGCTTTCACGCGACCATCGATGCAGGGAAATGCGCTGACTTGGCCGATGAAGTGTCGGAATTCATGCGTGACAACCTACCTGGATTGGCTTGGGTATTCGGCCCGGGTAAGGAAGGCGGACATTCGTTTACGGTCTCGGGGGACGAGTTGCTCGTGAGACAATTGCTAGCCGAAGAGTGGATTCGGCACGCGAAGCCGATCAAGGGCTGGACCTTTTACCCGGCTCGCCAAGCCGGCAAGCTCGACACCATTTCATTCTCGACCGACTTTGGCTCCGTGGATGCTGAGTCGTTAATCGTCCAGACGCATGTCGATGAGGAGTCACAAGTTGTCGATGTCGTTGCTTGGCATCCAGCTTTCGAAGGGATGGAAGACGAAGGGCGTTACCAGATCCTTTTCCTAATGCTAGACGAGGCGCTAGGCGAATTTGGAACAAGTTCCTGGATCGGAGATATAAAGATTAGGGAGCTGCCCGCGGATGCTCCTCATGCACGAGCGATCGCCCAGCTGCCCAAGTACATCAAATCGGTCGAGAAATACCACCGATGGGAAAAACTCCCGCCAACCCAGCTGTACGCGTCGTATCAGCTCCCGGAGCCTTACCCGGGTCCGCGCGGGGATACGATAGTTGGAACGACTCTCATTCCGAATCAAATTATTGACTTCATCGTCGGCGAGGGGCAGATGGAATCGAACGTTCTGCGTGAGACCTGTGCCGACTTGGCATACATCGCGTTCGATGCTGCGTCACTCCCCGACGGCAACCAGTCAAGCGCACGTGCGGAGCTGGAAGATGCGATTGATGAAGTACTGGTCCGTTACGATTCAGGGCGAGTGCTGGGTGGGGCTCATGGTACGCAGCAAGCTTATATCGACATACTGATATTCGACGGTGACCGAACCGTCGAGTTGCTAAACCAGCAGATCGAGCGGCTGCAAATGGTCGGTGCACAAGTCCACTGCATTGAGTAGTGAATCATCGGCTGCCGTCGTATGACTCAGGCGTTGGTTGATAGTGTCTCTTTTCCTACGCTTGTGCATGCGCCATTGCATTCCAAGCGATGTTTCGGCGGTGAATTGCAGGGGTTCGGGAAATGCTTCCCATTTGCGTGCGGCTACAAAGTAAAATGTTGGCTGGTACTGTTATCGGGAGCGAATAGATGAATCGTAGAATTGTTGCTGTGCTAGCTGTTGCCGTCTTGCTGATTTATTCAACGCTGCCGGCGGCCCATGGTGACATAATATTCAACTTCACCTACCTTGATACCGATGACGGGAACGCGACGACTGACGATGGATTCATGGATCCAACCTTCGGTGCAACGCGGCGCGCGACGGTCACCGCCGTTGGCAACTATATCAATACCATCGTTGACCACTCGGGAACGGTGGACATCCGTTGGGAAAAATCGGTAATTGATCCTGGGAGCTCGACTTTAGCTTCGATGGGACCGTTCTTCTTTGAGAACGACGGATTCCAGAATGGTTTCGTATTCGATCACGCGACCACCGGTATCGACCCTACGCCTTCCGAAGTTGATGGGGCTGGGTCAGTCAATTTTGGCCGGACTTGGAATAATGGGCTGGGCGCACCGGGGCTCGGAGAATTCGACTTGTTCTCCGTTGTTTTGCACGAGATGACACACGCCATGGGGTTCGTGTCCACGATTGAGTCCGATGGCGGCTTCGGCATTACAGGAACCCGGTCAGTTTTTGATTCGTTATTGGAAGATAGCGCCGGAAACCGGCTGCTGGATGGGACCGGTTCGCTTGTTGAGCCAGTAAGCGACTTGACATCGGAAGACCTTCAAATCGACCTGACTGCGATCGGCGAGGGTACCAAAGACATCTATGCCCCCGATCCATTCGAGGATGGTTCAAGCTTAAGTCACTTGGACCCCGGTTCCCATGCAGGTTCGGTGATGACACCCTCGATTGCAGCGGGGGAATTGCGACGGTCATATTCAGATTCTGATCGAGCAGTAATACAAGCACTTGGTTGGAATGTTGTAGCTGTTCCCGAACCGAATTCTAGCTTTCTGATGCTGAGCGTTCTGAGCTACCTATGCGGATACCGCCGGCGTCCGACTCAAGGCCGATGAAATTGATTCTCGGAATGTCCTCTTATGTCATTTCAAACCTTTGCTTCGTTGGATGAAACAATGGCCACGGTTGGTGTGGTTGCTGGGGAGGTTGTGGCAGTAGGAAAGGCTGCGTCGGCGAATACGTTTTCGGGAATTGAGTCGGCGACTGGGCGAGCACTACCTGGAAATTTTGCGGATGCAGAAGCTGAGCATGTGACGCGAGCCTGCGAAGCAGCGGAAAAGGCGTTCAAGCAACTTAGGCAACGCGATGATGGTTGGTCGGCAAGTCTACTGGGGGCGGTTGCCGATCGGATGGATGAGCGGCGGGACGAGATACTAGCCCGGTGTGGTGCCGAGACAGGCTACATTCCATCACGCGTAGCGGGAGAGTTTGCTCGGGCAACAGGGCAACTGCGACTGTTCGCGAGACTGGCGAGCGAACGGTGGTGG
>DNPC01000502.1 GCA_003501565.1 Planctomycetaceae bacterium
CGGCCCAGCGCCAGCCCCGGAACCCGAACCGATTCCGATACCCATCAGACTGGCTAAATCGAATTACGTCGGCAACCACGGCAACCATTGGAAACTACGCAATGCCGAATGGGCAGACAGCGACTTCCGCGGCAACGGTTTGTTTGGAAGAAACTCATCCATTCGCAGCACCGCGATTCTCGATGGATCCAGCAACACGATAGCGTTGGGCGAACGGTGCATGCGGAATTATGCAGCGATCTGGGCTGGCACCAATTCGTGGCAACTCTGTGGGTTCACGGACAATCAAATGGTGCTCGGCACTGCCTTCTATCCAATCAACGATGCGCCTGCAGAGCACAATATCGATTGCGATGGTCGCGGCTCGGCGAACTTCAGCAGTTTCCACGCTGGTGGAGCGACGTTTGTGTTCGCTGACGGCTCTGTGCATTTTCTTGCTAACACGATTGAATCTGGACCCAACGGTGTGTTTCATCGACTCGCACAACGCAACGACGGAGGCCAGATCGGTGACTTCTAAGCTCTGGCAAGGGGCAGCTGGTTTGCTACTGCTTTTCTCACTGGGTTGCACCGGCGCAGAAAAGGAATCGACGCCCGGTCCACACGGCTCCCACGGAGGGCATACCTTTCGGATGCCAGACGGCAGCGAACTCGCTTTGGAGTTGACGATCGACGACGCGAATCGACGAATCGTCGTCTACGCCGAAGCCGTGGGAAGCAACCAACCGTTCGCGGTTGATGCAACGCAGCTCAAGGCCAAGTTCGAAAGTGATGACCTGGACTTTAGCACAACGCTGTCATCAGATCCGCGAAAAAGCGACCCCAAGGGTGAGTCATCGCGCTTCGCAATCAGCCTTGATGAACTTCCCCAACAACTCTTCACCGCCGATGAATTTCGGATGACTGTGTGGTACCCCGATGCCGACGAAACGCACAGTGTTTCTATGCTCCATCGCAACGACCACGCTCATTCCTATCGTCACGACTAAGAAACGCGACTAAACAAACGCGAATACCTCTGATGTCGTGCTGAGTGTGCGGTTTAAGGCCCGCAGAATCAAACACACGCGCTACAATGTCCGCGGAATAGAACGTCCGCAACGTTACCGAATGGCTGGCTTGCGGACTCTGTTGGGCCAAATTTTTCGGCGTAGGATATGCTTCCGCAGTCGACGCAAAAGAATCGGGATTGATCGGCGCGCTCACCGCCAGCTTCTTCGACTAGCTCAAATCGCCAAAACTGGTCACCAAGTTCGGTGCGTCGAAGCACTTTGGCAGCCACCATGTCGGTAAGGTTGCGAAACACGGTTGCTTTGTCAACATTTAGCCCACCAAGGCACTCATAGACCTCGGCGTGGGTGAGCGGAGTATCTGCGGCAACAATCGCTTTCAGACTCGCAATCCTCGCCGGTGTAGCCCGCAAGCCAGCTGCGCGAATTCTGGCCCTGGCCCAATCACGAAAGTCATAGTCTTTGTTGTTCATCGCAATTCCCGCGAACGAGCATCACTTAAGGTGCCTAACTTCTAAGGTGCGGAGGCACTCGGCAGCAGCAAAACTTCGAACAGATCCTGCATGTGCAGTTGCAATCCTGTTGCACCTGTAGTTTAATCTGGTTTCCGAACAGAGAAAAGACCAACGGAAAAGCGGTGGTCTGCGTGGCTGCATTACAGACTGCGATCGGGCTTGAGGCCCGCTTGCCGTATCGCCAGGCAAACGCGTTTTCTCGCTGGATGGCGCCCCGCTCGCACACCTTACCCACAGGGGGTGGCAAGCGATGCCAGCGTACGAGCCCCGGGCAAAAAAATAAAACCCGGCCCTCGGCCAAGAAATTGAACTGAAAATAGAACGTTGTTGAACCTCAGCCGTTATTCGAGCAGGAGTTAGCATGAATCGAACAGACCTGTCAGACTCGCCAAAACGCCTACCAGTTACAGTGCTGAGCGGTTTCTTGGGTGCTGGGAAAACGACGCTCCTTAATCACATTTTGGCCAACCGCGAAGGCATGCGAGTTGCTGTGATCGTGAACGACATGAGTGAGGTCAACATCGACGCTGCACTCGTTCGCGATGGTAGCGCCGATCTCTCACGGACCGATGAACAGCTGGTGGAAATGACCAATGGCTGCATCTGCTGCACGCTCCGGGAGGACTTGTTAATCGAAGTGGGACGTTTGGCCCGCGAAGGACGCTTCGACTACCTACTGATCGAATCCACGGGTATCAGCGAACCGCTGCCGGTCGCCGAGACCTTTACATTCGAAGATGAAGACGGCAATAGTCTGTCGCAATTAGCAGAGCTGGACACGATGGTTACCGTCGTTGATGCTGGCAATTTTATGAAGGACTTTGGATCGTGGGATGATCTCACCGACCGCCGGATGGGCCTAAACGAAGAAGATGATCGAAACATCGTGGATTTGCTGGTCGATCAGATCGAGTTCGCCAACGTAATCATCATCAACAAAGCCGATCTGGTAACGCCGTATGAAATCGAACAACTGGAACAGATTATCAAACGGCTGAACCCAGGGGCGGAAATCCTACGATCTACTGAAAGCCGTGTACCCTTGAAATCCATCATCGGGACCGGCCGATTTAAGCTGGCTGAAGCCGAGCAGATGCCCGAGTGGCTGGCCGTACCACGCGGCGAAGAGAACACGGAAACCGAAGAGTACGGAATCTCTAGCTTCGTGTACAAACGCGATCGCCCATTCCATGCCAAACGGCTGGCCGAATTGGTCAGCGAAGAACTCGACGACGGGCTCCTTTCAGGCGTCCTCAGAAGCAAGGGATTGATGTGGATCGCTTCGCGTCACGATTGGGCCTATGACTGGTCCCAGGCAGGTTGTTCGATTCGCATGAACCCGGCAGGCTACTGGTGGGCAGCGGCTCCCGAAGAAGAATGGCCTGCCGACGAAGAGGCAATTGCCGACATCCAATCTCGGATGATCGGCGAATACGGCGACCGGCATCAAGAGCTAGTATTTATCGGGCAAGGACTGGAACAGAAGCGGATAGAACATTCTCTAGACCGCTGCCTGTTAACCGATCTTGAATACGTGCAAGGCCCCGCTTTATGGGCGTCTTTCGAAGATCCTTTGCCACCGATTGAACTCGAAACCGAAGAGATTCTCTAATGACGACTAAGGACTCAAAGAACTACGATGTCATCGTGGTAGGTGGTGGAGCTGCGGGGATTGGAGTAGCTATCGCGCTCCGGCATGCCGGCATCGAGAACTTCAAAGTACTCGAACGCAAAACGGTCGGTGCATCGTTCGCGGCTTGGCCCGATGAGACGCGGTTTATCACGCCATCGTTCCCAACAAACTCGATCGGGATGCTTGACCTCAACTCGATCGCAATCGGCGTCTCTCCCGCATTTAGCCTGGAGGTCGAACATCCCACTGGCGAAGAGTACGCCTCGCATCTGCGCGGTGTCGCTGGCTTCTTCGAGATACCCGTTCGCGAAAACACTAACGTGAATCACATCGTGAAAACAGACGATGGATTTGAAGTTGATACGGGTGACGAGACGCTTCAGGCCAAACATGTCATTTGGGCGGCCGGCGAGTTTCAGTATCCGCGGTTCAACGCGATCAAGGGAAGCGAGTTCTGCCGTCACACAGCCACAGTCGACAGCTATGAAAGTCTCGAGGGTGACGACTTCATAATCATTGGCGGTTACGAAAGCGGAGTGGATGCAGCCTATCATCTCGCCTACCATGACAAACGCGTGCGTCTATTCGATAGCGGGTGCCCCTGGAAAGACGAAAGCTCAGATCCAAGCATAGCACTCTCGACATACTCGCTTGAAAGAATGCGTGAGGAGTGGTTTGGCCAGTTCGTCGAGCTGTTCCCTGACACTCGCATCGAATCGGTAACTCGTGAGGATGACAACTACGTCGTCACCACCGTTGATGGCAAACGTTTTGAAACACCCACGCAACCTCTTTTAGCGGGTGGATTCGAAGGAAGCCATAAGCTGGTTGCTGACTTGTTTGAACAACGCGACGATGGTTTCCCGCTGCTTAATGAAAACGACGAATCGACCATCGCCCCCGGCATGTTTCTGGCTGGTCCATCCGTTCGGCATGACGGCCACGTTTTTTGCTTTATTTACAAGTACCGTCAACGTTTTGCAGTAGTAGCCAAAGCCATTGCAACTTCGTTGGATCTACCGGCCGAAGAACTTGAGAACTACCGTAAGTGGGGCATGTACCTCGACGATCTATCCTGTTGTGGTGAGGAATGTGCAACGTGTTAACTAGTGAGCAAGAGGCGGTTGCAGGACGACTGCATCCGGTGGAAGGGGCTGAGGGAATGTCAACGGTCGAAGCGAAAACTCAACAGTTTGCATCCAAGAACAAACAGAGCTTGATCACCCGGGCACTCCGCATTGAATGGCTCGGGCAGACGGTCGCGAGTCTGTGCTGGATAGTCAGCGTATTCACCTACGGTATTTCGTCCGTGGGAGACTGGTTGCAGCTGGCTGCCGCAACAGCCTGGCTGGTCGCCAATATTGCCGCGCTGCTCACTTCTGCCGACGCCTGAAAAGGTTCTATACGTTATTTGGGACGATGGTGATGAGTGAACCAGTAGGAATTCCGAGTAGCTACCAGGAATGGCGGCACTTTACCCAGGTAGAATGTCACATCCCCCTGACCGCAGATTACGTGAAGTCGCGGCTGGCTGAGTTGCAGGATGCTTCAGATGCCAAGACGAAAGCATTTGTTCGTTGTTACGGAGATCAGCAGCTCAAACTTACCATTGGGTGGTTTGAGCAAGCGGCCAGCGAATTAGGCGTGAGGTAACGCCCCCGTGTGGCGAACGGGTTTGTGCATCCGACTCCCAGCGCCCCTCCCTCACCTTCGCCCTCCTAGCGGAGGTTAGTTGTATTCTGGTTCCATTAAGACCTCGACATGAAGAAGCTCCCCGTCACGGTACTCTCCGGATTTCTTGGGTCTGGCAAAACCACGCTTCTCAATCACATCCTTGCAAACCGTGAGGGCTTGCGAGTGGCGGTGATCGTTAACGACATGAGCGAGGTCAACATCGACTCTCAGCTCGTTGCTGGCGGCGATGCCGCGCTGAGCCGCACCGAAGAAAAGCTCGTCGAGATGACGAATGGGTGCATATGCTGTACGCTCCGGGAGGACTTGCTGGCGGAAGTCGCCGATCTCGCCCGAGAAGGTCGATTCGACTATCTGCTCATCGAATCAACCGGAATTTCCGAGCCAGCTCCAGTAGCGGATACGTTCACGTTCGCGATCGGAGATGACATCCCGCTGTCAGATATAGCGGAACTGGACACGATGGTCACCGTTGTAGACGCAGCGAATTATTTGGAAGATCTGCGAGTTGGCAAGGATCTGCAGAGTCTCGAGCAAGCCGCGACAGAGGACGATCCCCGCACCGTTGCAGATTTGTTGACCGAACAGGTGGAGTTTGCCAACGTCGTCATTATCAACAAGACGGATATGGTCGACGAGGAAACGCTCAACACGATTGAGGGCTTCGTCGAGCAGCTCAATCCCTATGCCCTCAAGCTTCGTTCTGAGTTTGGCCGTATCAGACCTTCCCAGATCATTGGAACAGGTCGCTTTGATTTTGAAGTCGCGAAACAAAGCAAGGGCTGGCAGCTGACACTGCGCGGCGATGGAGCCAGCGAAGTAGAAGAGTACGGGGTGAACAACTTTGTGTACCGTGCGCGTCGACCTTTTCACCCACAACGGTTCTTCGACCGACTCAACTCAGACTGGAGCGGCGTTCTGCGTAGCAAGGGCTTTTTCTGGCTCGCCAATCGCCTGGACAAGATCGGCGTCTGGTCGCAGGCCGGGCGTGTCGCGCGGCTCGACTTTGGCGGGTTCTGGTGGGCAGCTGTGCCGCAAGAACATTGGCCGGATTCACCTGAATTCCAAGCTGATCTTGAGCGGAAATGGAATGCGGACGTTGGCGATTGCCGCCAAGAGCTGGTCTTTATCGGCATCGGAATGGATGAGATTGCTATCTACGATTCGTTGCAAGCCTGCTTGTTAACCGACGAAGAGTACGCTGCCGGAATCGAAGCTTGGCAAGGGTTTTCCGATCCGTTTCCGCGCTGGGACGTCAGCGTTGAGCAAGCTCTAGCCGCCCGCGAGTAATTCGATTGCCGAGTGACTTGTAATCGCCGAGTGACTCGGCATTCGCCTGGTGAGCTTTCAGCCGGCGGTATTCTGCGGCGCGCGTGTTAGACCAGCAAAACCACATTGCTTAGATCTCGCGCAGCTAGGCTCAGACACAGCCCAGTTCACGCGCAAGAAATCGGCACAACGCATTTGCGCGATTCGGGATTTGGCTCTTGAGACGCGCTCGATGAGCCCCGGAAAAGATTAACTGGAATGCTCAGCCACAAGAGCATTGCGAAGAACAGCAATCGTCACCACCACTCTTGGATGAGACCGGCAACGAAATACCGCCGGAGATGACGCGGCGAACAGGCTGGCCGGTTTCCGGATGCTCGGTGAGTGCCTTGTCTGCCATCCGCTGCACAACTTCAAACTGAGTTGGCTTTTCTGCTCCGTTTTGCGGAATGGTCTCGTAAACATAAGTTGGCATATTGTTAGTTCCTTAGCTCAATCAGTGAGGCACTGAAAACGCGGGCTATAGATTGGTCGAATGCTGTCGAAGGGCGTGCAAGTGCACCAGCGGCGACAATCGCAAAACATCAACCGCGATGGCTCTATTGTATCGCCCCACCGCAGTCTTGCGAATGATCTTTTCACGGTTCACGACGACCGGGCCTAGAATTCGAACCTCCCCCACATGCAATGCGTATGCATTTGCAGTCAATATTGATATACTTTGGCGACGGCAAATCACACGTTTAGAGAGGACAGCTGGGTGGTACGGAAATTAAGCGGCGCTTCGGCTGTAGTTTGGCTTGTATTTGCTGTCGGGGGGACATTAACGGCCCAAGAACGGACCAGATTCTGGGTGACCGATCAGACTAACGCATACTACCTGTTCTTGTTGACCGGAAACGACTCGGAAGTCCAGCTCGAACGCCTCAGCGAAGAAAATGCCTTTCACAAACTGCTGACCTTACCTGCCTCAGCGACGCTCACCGTTGTTGGCACAGAAATTGACCTCGCTCCGATCGTGAAAGAACGTGTAGAAAATCAAGGCCACACGGTACTGATGATAGGCAAGCCGAGCAGAAATCCTGGGGCGATGGAAGCCTGTGTGGCACTCCGGAAAATGTGCATTGTTCTATCACAGCGTTTTCCCAAGCGAGCGACTGAGTTTAAACGACGTTTGGATGATGCCGAATCGCGCATCCGGCTAAACATGGGTATACAAGCAATTGCGACGAAACGACTGTTCGCCTGCAACGGCCCACTTGAGGCCCTGCGCTGACCGCAGGCAAGTGTCAGCGTTCGTTCACTGCCCATTCAAGCGAAAATTAGCGGACGCAAGGATAAGCGAAAGGATCCGCATGAATCGCGGCAATGTACTGAAGGCGGCCCGATTTGCGATCGTTGTCTGGTTCTGCTTTCACTCAGTGTGCACACCTGCCGTTGCGTGCCCGTTCTGCAACGCACTTGCTAGCAGTTTCCGGGACGAATTGGCAGATCTCGACTTTGTGGTGCTTGCCAAGTGTCAACGCGTCGCCTCCCTGGAGACCGAGGCGCCGATTCATACGTTTCGCGTTGGCGAGGTTTTCAAGACTGGACAAGGTGACAAACGGAAGGGAGTCGCATCAGGCGACCTTCTCAACGCGTATTCCTTCCAGTCATTTCATGTTGGTGACCAAGTTATACTTTCCGGCGTGGCCGACTCGAGCGAAGTCGCTTGGTCACCATCAGAGGCCCTTGCACCGGCCGCGGTTCGCTATGTGCATTCGGTAGTCAAACTGGAAAAATCGAATCATAAGAACAACGAGCAAGATTCTGCATCAAAGGTAAATGACCAATGGCTGAACTTGTATTGGGAGTCTCTCACCTCCAACGATTCTTGGATACGTCGCGACGCTTACAATGCTCTGGCCACGGTCTCAATTGCTCAACTCCGCAGTTGGGTTGCCAATATCAAGGCTGAAGACGTCAAGAAGCGTATTGAGAAGCTTGATACTTCAACCAGCCATCGTCGTTTCTACTGGACAGTTCTGGGACTTTGTGGCAGCAAGCCAGATGCCGATTTTGTGAAGCGAATGATCTTCGAAAGCCCCAAGAGTGTAGCTTCCGATGGAATCGAACAAGATCATGTTGGCATGGATGCCGCCATTTCGTGCTATTTGCTTCTTGGCGGCCAGAAAGCTCTGGATGATGTGGCCAAACGAATACTCGTCAGTTCCGAGTTTGGAGTCTCTGCCAGATTCGCGGCCCTTTCCGCCTTGCGAGTTCACGCTCAAGAATTCGATGTGCTCGACAAAAAGCAGATTTGCACCGCTCTTGCAGCCCTTCTCGACGATAGTTCTTTCGCCGATGTCGTGATACCTGATCTTTCGCGGCTGGAGGACTGGCGTCATGTTCCCAAGCTAGTCAAACGCTTTCATTCGATCGAGCCGCACGAACAGTATATGCGGCTGCCGATTATCAATTACCTTCGCCGGTGCCCACTGGAAACCGCCAAAGAGGCACTGATCGAATGCAAGAAAGTCGACCCCGACACTTACCGGCGAGCCGAGATCATTTTTCCGTTGCCGCCAAATGACTCCGATAAGCGTTTGACATGGCGCGTCGGCTTAGATCGTTCGACTGCCTTCAAAGCCCCGCTGTCGAGAAACGGGTTAATCTAGCCACCACATCTTTCCGCCGATAACACAGTTTCCGCTCGCGCTTCCTCAAGCCAAGTACGCCCCCCAGGTCAACCACAGGCATCCTCGTGGGAGCGGTGCACGGCATCGCGGGTACGGTCCGACCGCGCTGGTCTACCAAGCTTCGTTATCAGTCAGACGCAGGCTGAATCTGATGAGCGCGCGATAGCGGCGTTACTTCGCGCCTGAAACAGAAGCCGCAGGAGAAGGCGCCGGGCCGGTAAATT
>DNPC01000075.1 GCA_003501565.1 Planctomycetaceae bacterium
GGTCGCGGTATTGTCCGAGATCGTCGAGTTGATCACCAGAAGTCCGGGGCCGGACGTGGAGAAACGCTGGGAGATCGCGCCGCCGCCGCTGGCCGTATTTCCGGTAATGTGACTGTCGATGATGGTCAGACCTGTGCTGTGGTCCATCCAAATCGCGCCGCCGCTGTTGCCGCCGGAATTCCCCCCGGTGATTGTCAGGCCTCGCAACTCGACGGATGCCGAATTACTAACTCGAAAAACCCGACTGTTTCCGCCAGCATCGATGGTGATGTCTCCTTCGCCGTCGATCACAAACCCGGAGTTGAGTGGAATACGTCCCTGCGTGACGTTGATGGTTGCGGCGCCGAGTTCATCCGCGAACGTGATGACGTCCGACGCACCGGCCCGGCTGACCGCTTCGCGAAGACTTACCTGACCGTCCAGGGCGACGATGTCCTCCGTGGTTGTCACGACCAGACTATCCACGACCTGGAGTTCAACAGCACCGATATCCACATTTCCGCTCTGTCGAACGAATCCCGAACCGCGCTGATCGGTTTGCAGAGGCTGTCCGGCAGAATCCACAGCAAGAGCATTGTTGCCTGCATTTAGAAGCGGACTTTCCAGAATGGGCTGGTGCGTCAGCGTGGGGCCGCCGTTGTCGGCCAATGGTCCGAGAAACGGGTTTCCGGTCCGGGTGCCGGTTAGTCCCAGAGTGCCCTGTCCATCCTGAACCAGATTGTTCGAGCCCAGGAGAACCCCGTTGTTGGTCAGGTCTCTCACTTCAACTCCCGGGAAAGAGCCAACACTGCCGGCCACGACCGTGTTGTTGAGCGTCACTTCTCCCGCGTTGAAGAGCCCGCCTGTCCCGCCTCTCAGAGTCCAGCCTGTATTGCCGAAAACAGTGCTGTTGACCAGGTCCAGCTTTCCACCACCCTGCACATACACGCCTCCAGCCGCCCCGGAAAGACGCACGCTCTGATTTGCCCATATGTTCGACGAAATCGTCGTGTTGGTGACAAACGCATTACCGTCGAAACCAACCGTTAGCCCGCCGCCCAGATCGCCCTGGTTACCGCGGATCGTGCTGTTGCTGACAATCAGCTCATCGGTTGTGAAGACCCCGCCGCCAGCGTTCGGGAAAGTCAACCTGTTCGGGTTGTAGGCAACATTATCAGCGATCGTTGAACTGTCGATGCGCACGACCCCGGCGACATTGTAGATACCGCCGGCATTTTCAGTGGCCGAGTTGTTGCTGACCGTGCTCCCGATGATCGTGACATCGCCCTTGATCTCGGTGTCGGGCCCGGGCGGGCTGCCGGGCGCCGGGGGAAGAGCGGCAACACCGCTGGACAGGCCACCGCCGTCACCGGAGGAATTGCTTGTAATCGTGCTGTCGATAATCGTTACCGTGCCGAAGTTGTTCACTCCACCGCCGACGTTGGTGGCGAAGTTGTGGCTGATCTCGCTGCCAACGATCGTCAGGTCACCGTCGATTGAGTTGTGAATTCCACCGCCGTTGTCATTGGCTGTGTTGCGCGTGACAACGGAATTGCGCACTTGGAGTGTACCGGCGTTGAAGATACCGGCTCCGCTAGTCAATGAGTCGACCGGGTAAGCCTGGAATCCTCCGCCCGAGATCGTGAGGCCACTGAGCGTGGCCGTCGCATCTTCATTGACGACAAAGACGATTGACTGATCGGCCGCGTCAACGGTGACAAGACCGTTCCCCTCGATTGTCGTTCGGTTGCTGTCACTCAGCTCAAGAGCGCCGTTTTCCAGAAGAATCGACCCCGCGCCGCTGAAGTTGATTGTGTCCAGTCCCGGCGTTTCGTTCGCGGCAATGATGGCTTCCCGCAGAGAGATTCCGTCCGGACCGGGGGTCGCGACCAGGGCGGCGATTGACGTCATATCACCGTTAACGACATCGTTGAACGCCGTTACCGTGACACCTGCAAGCAAATGCCGGCTCTCCAAGTACTCGAAAACCCGCGCATCGTGTCGCCGACGTTGATTGGTGCGAATGCAAAAACGTGGCCGGCCGGGCAGATATTGCTTTAGTGCCTGACCAGCTGCGGCACGCGCTCGAGAAAACGCGGCCAAGAGGGCCCGCTGGAACTTGCGTCTTGCATTAGTTCTTGACGCATGCATCGTCATAAATTCAACCTGGAGTGCGAAATCTGGACTGTTCCGAATCCACCAACGGTGGTCGGGACACATTTCGATACTCCTCATCACACCCAACAACGATCCTCACTTTCTGAAACAAATCTCAAGAAAGTTGGAATTCGTGTTCTGTTGGGAAGAGAGCCTTCGGAATGAGGCATGGGTGGGGCTACGGGGTTCTGCAGCGGGGGCGTGCTGCGATAACCAGAGAGAGCGCAGAACGACCACGGTCGCTGAACCGAAAAGAATTGGAGCCTAGTTGAAAGCTCTCACAAGCTACCGAGTGCAGAGAAGCGTCAAGCTATGCAGACGAACGTGAGCCATTGTGGCAGTTTACGAAGACGTCGCACTAATTTGTTCTGACAGCGGCTCTTGTTCTGATGACAGCTTGAGCTTCATCGATCGCGCGGTTCACATCGTCCACACTCTGCCAAGTGGTTCCTCGTATTACGTTCTGAAGCTCATCGAGCGTTTCAGCCGCCGCGGTGCGCTGCCCCAACTGGAATCGTGTCATGGCCAAGAAGGCGAGCCCGACCGGTCGAACGCACCTTGGTTCGTATATGTGGATTTGAGGCATTCTCAAGGGCGGCTCGGGTGAGCGTTCGAATCTTTCACTTGTGAATATTTGCAGGGCGTGCTCATAATTCCCTAAGCGATACTCGGCAATTGCCAGACCCATTTGAAAGTGATCGACGTCCGGGCACTCGATGCAAGCGGCTTGCATTTTTCGCTGCGCTTGCCGGTAAGCCTCGGGCGTGGCATCTGCGTTGAGCAGCGTGGCCCAGGCCACACGAAAAAATTGCATTGCGTTGTCACCGCGGGTCTCGACGATTTTCAGGCACAGGTCGCGCATCTGCTGGTCAATCGCATCATCGGCCTGAACTTTCGCCATCACATCCCTCGCGAATTCAAGCCGTTCGTACTGTCGATCTGTGTAGGCGTTCGCCTTGGCCCACGCACGACGCATCTGTTCAGCGGTTGGATCCAGGGATTCTGCTGCTTTTGCTTCGTAAACATAGATGTTTCCTGCCGCCCCGCCGGAGACAAATATGTTTCCATCAGGACTTGCGCAAACCGCGCTTACCATCCTGCTGTCCTCATGCAGAGAGAGTAACTCATCTTGGGTAGACGTATTCCAAATCCTGAGGCGAGAGTCGAAGCTGCTTCCAGACAGAATTCTCCGACCGTCAAAACTCAGTGCCAGCGCTTTGACGGGGCCTTGGTGAACACTAAACTGTTGCGGCTCAGAAGTTGTAAAGGGTTCGCAAACACGAATTTTTCCCTTTACAGTTCCGCCATACAGCCGCTTCCCGTCGGGACTGAATGCCAACACCGACTGTCCTACGACGGCTTCATTGACTCGGTTGCAACTCTTTGTGTCCCAAATCGAAGTCAATCCACCAGCCTGTCCAACTGCTAGAAACTGGCTATTCGGCGTCCAGGCCATGCAAAACGGATACTCCTGACAATTAATTGTGCCGGTGTGTTCGAGAGACGAAGCATCGTAAATCCACACTTCCTGACTATCCAATAAGCAAGCGAGATGGCTTCCGTCAGGACTGTACTCAGCAGAAACCACCCGCTTTCCAGGAAAGCGAATTACCTCCAATTGTTTCCCGGATCTTGCGTCCCAGATCCGAACCGTTTGATCGTAACTCCCGGATGCAATGCTGCGACCATCAGCGTGCCAAGAGATTGCTCCCACCAAGCCAACATGTCCTTGCAGCACCTGGATCAATTCGGATGTCGACAAGTCCCAAATCTTGATCGAAAAGCCCTCAGCACAGGAGGCAAGCAACTGGCTGTCGGCATTGATGGCTAGGTCAATGAGGGCACCGCCACCATGTTTGAGCCGAAGCGTGTCACTTTCACCCTCCGCATCCCAAAGCTTGATCCCCCCTCCACCAAATGCAGCCAACTTTCCTCCAGCCTTATCGTATCTCAGCCAGGCGATGGCTCCGCCCATCCGATAAGTCGTTAGCTTTCGAGTTGTTTGAACGTCCCAAATCCGGATCGTTCCATCATCACCTCCGGATGCAACTTGCCGTCCATCGGGACTCATACTCGCTGACTGGACCGATGCGTCATGACCAGCCAAAGTCTTGAGTTCTTGTCCGGAATTCGCATCCCAGATCCGAATCGTTCCATCTTCGCCTCCGGTGACGATGCGTTCTCCATCGCGACTGTACTCGATTGAGGCAACGGCCCCAACGTGCCCGACAAGTTCACGAATGAGCTCTCCAGTTTCGGCATCCCAAATCTTGGCCGTCGACAAATTCCCCGAACGCAAGCCGGCGCTTGCAAACTCTTTTCCGTCCGGATGAAAATCTGCGCACCGAACGCGGTAACCAACAGGCCCGCAAGTCTGCAAGATAGTCCCGTCGGTCACGTCGATGACCTTTAGCGTTTGATCTCCGCTGGCGGAGACCAAACGTGACCCGTCGCTATCGAAATCCAACCCATCAATTTTTGCGGTGTGAGCGGCTACGGACCAGAGAGATTGTCGTGATTCAAAATCCCAAAGTGTAACCACGCCATTTGCATAGCCTGTCGCCAACCGCTCACCATCAGCCGTCAATGCTAATGATGTTAAGATAGTTGGTCCCGGCATCGCGGGCCCTTGGGTTTCCCCTGTGGCAACATCAAATACCACTGCGGAACTGCGTTTTTGAAACTTTCCTGCGCAGACCAAAGACTGACCATTCGGTGTAAATACAGGACGTTCGACTCCCGGCACAGTGAGAAGTTCTCTCGGCTGAACAAGGCGGTCGCAATAGTACCATTCCCAACCGCGGAGTTCCTCTGGACATTCCGCCAAAGACTTGCGAGCTACGGCAACACTGTTGTCGCGATAGGCTGCCGCGGCGCGCTGTATCTGGTAGGCGTAGAGTTTTTCTTGAAGTCGTTCGTTCGTTTCCTTGGACTCACGCAGGAACTCGGCTTCGCGTGTAAGTGCGATGCCAAGGCCCACCGCGACAAGGATCAATGAGCAGACAGTAGCAAAGATTGAAGTCGCCAGCCGCTTGTTCCGTTTGGTCCATTTCACAGTTTGTTCGAACAAGGACGCACGACGAGCTTTGATGGGCTCGTCCGCCAAGAATCGTCTTAGGTCTTCTGCGAGGTCGAGGGCCGTAGCGTATCGAGCGCGGGGATTACTAGCACTGGCTTTAAGTACGATGGTCTCCAGGTTCCGGGGGATCCAGGGATTGTTCTTACGTGGAGCAAGCAGCTGTCCCTTGCGAATGGACTCAATTAAGCTAAGTCGATCGACATCACCAAAGGCCGGCTCTAGAGTCAGCATTTCGTAAAGAGTTACACCCAGAGAATAAACGTCAGAGTTCTCGTTGCATGTTCCCTGCAACCTTTCGGGCGCTAAATATCTCAACGTTCCGAGTACATCCCCCGTCTGAGTTGTATTGCTGTCTTCGGTAAGCGCGAGCCCAAAATCTGTTACCCAAACGATCCCCTCTTCGTCCAAGATCAAGTTGGCTGGCTTGATATCACGATGGATGATTCCATGACTGTGCGAGTATGCCAGTGCGTTTGCGACTTGCATGCCGATTTGGGCGATATTGCGAGAAAGCCGCGAGGTGCGAACTCTTTTCCCTACAGTGGAATTCGGCGCGGGGTTGCCGGAAGTTGATTCATCTCGAGCTTGCGAACCGCTCGTGGCACTGACGGGAGCCGCACTGGGAGTATCTGTTGGAAAGGTCGAATCAAGGAGCGAATTGGTCGAGAAACCATAGTCAGCATGTCGGGCGGACATCAGACCATTCGCAATCCGTGACGCGCGTCCTCGGCCGAAGGTTACCGAGTCTCCAGAATCCATATTGGTCGTTGGATTCTTGAGGCCAGAGGTCGCCGGATCGCGATTGCGACTTCGGAGTTCTTGCACCACGATGTCCAGGCTTGCACCTTGGATTAGTTGCATCGTGTAGTAAATCGATTCTTCCGTTTGGCCAACATCAAACACCGGCACAATGTTGGTGTGGTGCAAACGTGCCGCGGCCCGAGCTTCACGATCAAACCGAACTCTGGCCGACGCATCCTTTGCTACAAGACCTGGCAGAACTTTAATCGCAACTCTTCGACCAAGCGTCGATTGTTCAGCCTCATAGACCACGCCCATTCCGCCACGGCCAATCTCGCGGATGATTCGATACTCGCCAAGGCGCTGAGGGATTTCCGCGGGTTGTGATGCAGAAATGTGTTCCGGCGAATGCCCATGCTGGATTCCCTCCATGAGCAGCATCGATGGGAGGAGCATTCTCAGGTCGTCCGCCTGATCTGGGTGCTGATCGCACAACGCATCTAAGTCCGGATTCTCGCCGCGTTTATAGCTCGCCAAGACCTCGTCGAGCAGCTCGTCGAGTGCATCTTGCTCGTCACTCATCGTTCGACCGTTTTTCTGGTTGGGATGGATATTCCTCACGTAGATCAGGTATTTGTCGCAATGCCTGTGTGATCCTCACTAGCGCCCTGCGATAACGACTTTTGGCAGCCGCTTCACTGATGTCCAACATCGATGCTACTTCGCGATTGGTCAGGTCTTCAAAATGACGCAGCGCCAATACTTCGCGGTCTTGAGCGTCCATTTCGTTTAGTACTTGGTGAACCATGGCCCGTGCTTCCTCGCGAACGATCGCCCCGCTGGCGGAGGTGAGGTTGGCGAGTAAGTGCGAGGCAAGATTGATGGTACTCAGGTCAGGCACGGCCGGAGCATCCAGAGATACCTCGCGCTGCGCCTGACGCTTTGCTGCGCCGAGATGTGTTTTGTGAGCACGGGCAAGCTTCTGGCCGGCGATCAGACGCAACCAAAGATAGAAAGGGACATGGCGGCGATTTGTATATTCTGGCAACTCGCGTGCTGCCTGAATAAAAGACTCCTGCAGCACGTCTGATGGGTCCAAACGCCCTTGAACACGCGGGTCCATCCGCAGCTCAATCATTCGGCTCAGTCGCGGGCGATAAGATTCGAAAGCTGATGCGAACGCAGACTGATCACCGCGCAATGCCCGCTCGACCAGTTCGGATTCGTCTTCCATGTTGCTCATCGTGCCTCCACAGTTTTGCGCAATTGCATCATAGACTTCGGCTGCAATCGCATGCTGGGCCGAGCTGCCTCGACTAGTCAGGTTCTTAAGTATACGTCACTTAATGAACTCACCCGATCTAGCGAAAGGGAGACGCCGGAGCTGGACGATGTGATGCGGAGTTCGTCGGCGTCCTCCTGCACGGCAGGCATTCACTTAGGAAGTCGTGGCTAGCCGGTTTGCTGCGTCAGTCCTGGTTGGTACCCCCCGACAGCAGTCCATACGCGCTGGTTGGGCTAGCGACGCTTTGCCGGGAAAGAAAATTTCGGCTGATGTGAGCTTCTTGGGTTCCAAATGTCGTTTTGTGGATTGAGCGGCAATCGGCCCGCAATTCACACAACAATTTACCCAAGGACTGCACAATGAAACGCTGGATAATTCTCTTGTATGGGCTGTGCGCGTACGGTTTTGCAATGGCGAGTCTCTTCTACATGATTGGATGGTTGGGTAATTGGCTCCCAAGGTCAATAGATGCTGCACCCAGCGAGAGCCTGGCTATTGCGGCACTAATTAACCTGTTCGTTTTTGTAGCGTTTGGAATCCAACACAGCGTTATGGCTCGTCCCGCATTCAAGAAAGCGCTCACGAAACTGATCCCCGAATCAGCGGAAAGGAGTACCTACGTGTTATGTTCGGGCGTTTGCCTATTTGCAATCATGCTGCTATGGCAGCCGATGGGCGGGCAAATATGGAAGGTTGACAACCAGCCGCTACGTTGTGTGCTGCACAGCATCTATGCGATTGGTTGGGTAGTGCTGGTAGGCTCTACGTTTGCGTTAAATCACTTCGACCTGTTCGGTCTTCGGCAAGTTTGGTTGCAGTTTCGCGGCAAACCCTACACTCACCTCGAATTTGCAGCGCCTGGTCCATACCGTTTCGTAAGGCACCCGATCTATGTCGGTTGGATTATCCTGGCCTGGGCGACTCCAGACATGACCTGGACTCACCTTGTGTTTGCGGTGGCGACGACGCTCTATATCGTGAAGGCCATTGGCTGGGAAGAGAAAGACCTCGTAGACTATCACGGAAAAGTTTATGAGTCGTATCGGGATCGTACGCCGAAACTAATCCCAAGTCTGCCTGGTGACCGGGTTGTCGCTCCTACTGCAGACGTCTGAGTATTCGGTGGGTTACCCCTGTAATGCGAACGTTAACTGATGCGTGCAACTGGGGCTACCAGCCTAGCCCCAGGCGCATCAATTGCTCGTTCAGTAGTTCTAAATCCCAAAATTGCATATTGCGACTTCCTGCAATCGCGAGTGTTGAAGCTGAGGGACTGAATTTGTAGTTCCGAACAATCTCGCGAGGATTCGCCTGTAGCCGCGCTAAAATGCGTCCAGATGTAGGCTCCATGAGCTGCGTAGTTGTCTCGTCGTAGTTGATTGCCGCCAAAGTGCCATCTTCGTTCAGACCGACGCGTGCCGACCGAACTTTTCCAGTGCTGTGATTGCTCTGTTTGTCCCACCGCTGTCCTCCAAACAGATCGAGATAATCCGCTCCACGAACTGCGAAAAGGTCCGCGGAATTGGCGGCTGCTATGTCGATGATGTCGGTTGGCAAGAAAACCGGTTCTTTCGTTTCACCGGACTCCCAAGCCACTTCGATAAGTCGATCCGTTTGGTAGCCGCACACATAAACTTTTTCACCAGTGCTCCCAAAGTGCAGGGACTTTGGCCGAGGCAAACCATCAACTTTGCTAATCACGTTCAAAGTTGCGACGTCCAGGACTGCGAGCGAGTAACCAGCATCAGAAAAACAGCTCACTGCCAGTCGTTTTCCATCTCGACTAATGGCTAGGACGGTGCAGTGTTCGCCAAACACAGGCTTCTCCTTGCCCAATTCGACACTCAGCGATTCCGCCACATCGAGAGGGTGGATAGAAACAGAGACTGCAAGCAATCCCTTTCGCTTACTCGCCAAAAACAAGTATCGGCCGTCTTTTGAGAAGCGAAACGACTGCGTGTCAACGGTTGCAAGAGACGCGAGAAGTTCGCCCCCTTGGATATCCCACAACTCGATCTTTCCACTACACCCTCGTGCAACTACTTGTGCGTTTTGAGGATGGAAATGTATCTCCGTGAACAGTTTGGGTTCATCATCGGTACCCAATGATAGGACCGGAGACTTGCTAACCCGCCAATAGCCATACTCTCCCAGACGATAGAAACCGAGCTCCTGCCCACTGCTCGAGAAACCTCCGCTGCACAGGTGAAGACGCTCTTCAGAAGTCGATATTCGCTGGGACTTTCCTGTCGTTAGATCCGTTAGCGCGACTTTTTCGTCCAGTGTGCCCGTAGCAACCAGTTGACGGTTGGGGTGGCAGCAGACGGAAGTAATCTCACGTTCATGAACTCGAACTATCTGTGGGCTACCAGTGGTTCGTCCGCGCCATAAGTGGATGTCTCCTTCGGATGTTCCGACGAAAAAAGTCTCAGGTTGTTTCCGCCAGCCCATTGCCGTAACTCGCCCGGCAATGGGCATAGATTCCTGTGCATTGACGTCCCCATCCAGATTCGCAAACCGAAGCTCACGCCCGCGGTGTTCGGCAAACGCAAGTCTATTGTCTGGCAACAAGGCGAGGATGGTTCCAGGCACCTCAAATGGAACGGTGGCTGTGGGGGTGGGCAATCGGTCCAAGTCGTAGATCTCGATCCCTTTCTCAGGTTTGTGTGCCACGAAAGTTCGCGATGCAGGGCTGAAATCGAAGTCGGAAACGAATATCCAGCGATTCTTAAGCTGTAAAATGGGCTCGAGAGTATTGGTCGAAGTATTAGTTTGAAGGTTCCAGACGCAAATCGTTGCACTATCTGGTAATCCGCGTTTGTAGTGTTTCGTGGCAAGGAATCTACCGTCAGCACTAAACTTCATTTGCCGTGCTGGTTCGGATTGTCCAACCAACGTGACGACGTTCTCATTACCTATTGGAACTTTGCCTAGTGGGACGATGCGAACTGGTCCCGCTCTGGACGCTTGTGCATACGACTGAAAGCCTGGAGAAAAGGTGACTTCGACCGTCCATGGCTTTTCTTCTAAAAACGTTTGGGCGACATTGAGTTCAGGAATTGCTAGTGTCGCAATCGCTTCATTGCGAAGGTCCAATAGTCGCCCAGAGAGTTCGGCTTGGCTCAAGTTTAATTTGGGAAGTGTCTGCAACGCGAGGCTCAGTGAGTCTAACGATTTGGCTCTGCGAAGCGGGTTGTCCGTCGAACGTAGCGCACGAGCTTGTTCAATTTTGGCATCGAAAACAACTTCGTTTGCTCGCAGCGTTTCTGCCTGCAGTCTCATCGCCAAGCGATAATTCTGAAACGCAAAGAGCGTCGCGACCACTGCCACACAACAAGGCAATGCGGCGAGACTAGCTGCCAAACCGCGGTGCCGATTGGCCCACTTGACGGCATATTCGACGATGCCAGTTCGTCTGGCACGTATTGGTTGGCCATCCAGATAACGCCGTAAGTCGGCAGCTAATTCTGCGGCAGACTGGAATCGAGCATCAACCGACTTCTCCAAGGCTTTCAAACATATCGTTTCCAAGTCCTTGGGGATCTTCGGGTTGATACGCCGCGGCCGCGCGGGTTCCTCATTTGCAATTTGTGCAAGGACGCGCTCGCGACTCTCTCCTGGAAATGGCGGTTGTAGCGTTAGCAGTTCGTAGAGTGTTGCTCCAAGAGAGTAGATGTCTGTGCGGTGATCGAGCGTTGTGGACGACGATAATTGTTCAGGTGACATGTAAAACGGAGTTCCCAGAATCTCTCCGCTCTGAGTAATTCCAGGTTCCTTGGTGTTCCGCGCCAGTCCGAAATCACTTATCAAAATCTTGCCCTCGAGTGAGAGTAGCAAGTTTGCCGGTTTTATATCGCGATGCACCAACAGTTGTGCGTGCGCGTAGTCCAGGCCGTCGGCTACAGCGGCAACAAGTGACGCAATCCACTGGAAATACTCATCACTCGTGTTTCTCGGTAACCGGAGCGGCGGTTCACCAAGTTGACTGTCCGGTGCTGTATTTGATTGTTGCTTCGGTGGTTCCAGACTCCCTGGCTGCGTGCTCTTGTTGAGATTTGAATGAGGCAGCTGCTTATTAGCCGGATCGGACCGGAGGCGATGAATCACTTCGCCTAAATTTGGGCCTTCGACGAGCTCCATCGCAAAGAAATGGTTGCTTCCATCGTTTCCGGATGAAAACACGCGAACGATGTTTTCGTGATGTAGTTGTGCAGCCGCGGTGATCTCAGCCTTGAATCGGCGGAGGGCAGATGCACTGCGATTGAGCGGGTGCAACACTTTAAGTGCAACGACTCGATCGAGAGAAAGCTGCTGCGCTCGATAAACTTCTCCCATCCCTCCAGAGCCCAGCAAACACTCGATCTTGAAATCGCCGAGCGTGGCGTTTTCCAGTGCTTTTAGTGGCAATCGGGAATCAGAGGCCTCAGCTGTTGTATCTAATGCAAACATGTCGTTTGCATCAATTCTTAGTCGACGCAGTTCGTTGACCTGCTGCACCAAATGCGCATCACCCTTGCAAATGTCCTGCAACCACTGAGCAATCTCGTTCTCAGGAATCTCCAAAGATGCTTCAAAGATACTTGCAGCGCGTTTTGCAAATCCCGGATCCACTGAGTACCCTCCGTTGAGACTTGGCTCGTTCGATGCAACCTATGGCGACGGTGAGTCGCCTTCGTCACGCAGTTGCTGCAGCAGGATAGCCTTAGCCACTTCCCAATCACGCTTGACGGTTGCTATGGAAACTTCTAACGCATCCGCGATTTCGTTCAGCTGCATTCCACCGAAGTATCGCAATTCGACGACTTGCGCTTTGCGAGGCAACATATCCGAGAGTTTCTCGAGCGCTTCATGTAGGGCAAGCAATTCTTCGCTCTGCTCATCGGCAGCAACGCTTGCTTCCTGAAATGAGAAGAATCTGCGCCCACCGCCTCGTTTCTGACGGCCCTTATTTCTAGCATGGTCAACTAGTAGGTTGCGCATCGCGCGTGACGCGTACGCCAAGAACTGACGCTGATCTCCAGCCACCGGCTCATTGTCGGCAAGCAGTTTTAGCGTGACTTCATTGACTAGCGCTGTCGCGGTAAGAGTATGCCCAGGCCTTTGATTGGCCATGTGACGGGACGCTAGCTTCCGTAGGTCTTCATAGACCGTTCGCATCAGTGCATGCTGAGCAGTCTCAGATTCACCCGCAGCCTCGCTAGGTTCTTCAGCACTCGGTCTCTCAGAATTTGCCATGACCTCATGATACAAAATGCTCACATCATGCAAAATGACGGCGACAGGATTACCCCCAAACGATACTGAATGCAGATGCCGCTACTAGAAGGGACTTACCGAAAGAAAGTTGCGCGGCAGTTCAATGCGCACGGTCAGCGGTGGCTAATTCGAAGTGGCCGGGATCATAAGAGTAATGTTGTGGCGAATAGCTTCATAGGCTTCACCGTTTTCGTTTCCGCGAGTGGGAAATTCGACCGAGCTGCGTAGAGTCAACGAACCTTTACTTGGACGCTTAAGCTCGATTGTGCCCTTGTCATTGGTCTTCACAGTCTTTCTGAGTCCGTCAGGGCCTCGGACGAAGACCATACGATCCGCCACTGGTTTGCCTTTCCACATCAGGGTGAACTCAATTTTTCCACCTTCGTCGTGTGGGACAAGATCCAGTTTCATCTGTTCGGCATGTCCCAGTTCGTGCATCGCATCATGCGAATTTACACTCAGGTTCCTAGCGTAGTAATGCAATAGAACTTTCTTCGTGCCGTACTCGTAAACGCCAAATTTTCCATACGCATCAACGCTGTATTCATCGGATTCCGGCAGCGGAACGCGCATCCAGCGTTTGTCACCTGTTTTGACTTCCTCAGCTTGAATTGGTTTCGGTAAGGGTTCTTCGATCGTGCGGACCCAAACATCGCTCTTGCCCAAAAAGTGATCCATGTAAAAGCCATCACCCGGTTTTGCGGATTCCTCAAAATAGATGTTCGTCCCCTTCCATTCGCCGGCACTTCGGTCGACCGAAATCCAGAGATAGTGGGCGTTCGCTCCCGAGATCAGGAGCAGGCCAACAAGAGTTCCGAGAATGGCTGTTGTTTTTTTCATGGCTTGCTTACAAGAAGCTTGGGGGCTATTGGCCGTAGTGCAAAGCGGCTCTTGAATCGCGTCAGGCCGATGCGAGTTTACGCGACTCTCGCCGGTGAGATTTTGTTCACATTATAAATGCTACCGGCTGGCGACCAATTGTCTTTTCCTAATCTTCTCACAGCTTGGGGCGTTCGAAGCTAGGACGCTACACCAGTTAGCGTGCATCGCCGTTGATCGGCTGTTCGACTTGATCGGGCCAGGGTACGGGGCGGCCCGTCATCTTGACGATCGGCATGACTGCATTTGATGACCGTAGGTATTCACCAAGTTCGCCTGCCAGCCCTGCGAGTATTCGCGGGTGCTTGGTCGACAAGTTCCGTGTTTCGCCGAGATCGTCAGCGAGATTAAACAGCTCGAATCGCAAGTCCGTGTGGTAGTAAATCAACTTCCAGTCACCGCGGCGAATCGTGCTGCTGGGACCCATGCCCGGGCCTTCGACGGGCGGACGCTTCAGGGGCCCCCAGAAATTCGGGAAGTGCCAGATGAGCGGTCGGTCGAAGTCGTCTGGCGGGCTTTGGTTTTTGAGCAAGGGGATGAGACTGAGGCCGTCAAGATGTGGGACGGGCGTAGCCTGCCCAACACCACTTAGCGTTGGAAACCAGTCATAGATGATGACGGGCGTCTGACACGTTGTCTTCGGCTGTACGACACTTGGCCAGCGGACCAGGAGCGGGACGCGAATTCCACCTTCGTGATGTGAACCTTTGCCGCTACTGAGCGGACGGTTGTGCGTATGGGGCGGGGCCATGCTTCGGCGGTCGTGACTCAAGCCACCGTTATCGGAAGTGAACACAACCAGAGTGTTATCCGCTATGCCCAGTTCGTCTAACAACGCAAGCAAGTCACCGACACTCTTGTCCATGCCTTCGATCAGGGATGCATAAGCAGCTTCGATATCGTCCAAACCTTGCCTGCGAAAATTTGGCGCGAAGCGTTCGTCGGGAGCAATCGGAGTATGCGGCGCGAAATGTGCGAAGTAACAGAAAAACGGCTGGTCTCTCTGGACCGCATCACGGATCTCACGAGTTGCCTCACGCGTGAGCGCCTCTGTTAGATGAATGTCTTGTCCAAAGTAGCTGTCCAAATCCCAGGCTCGCCAGGGACCGTTGGGAGACTTCTTGGCTCCGAAATTTTCCGCTGCGTAGTAGCTGCCACACCCACCTGCATCTCTGCCGCCAATGCGGACATCAAAACCGAAGACCTTCGGATCCGCGCCCGCTGTATCGGCTGCCCCCAAATGTCCCTTGCCGAAATGCATGGTGTGGTAGCCGGACTGTTTCAGCAATGCGGGTAGGGTAGCCGCGTTGACGCTATTGGGGATGGTCACGTCGGACGGCTGTAGGCCGTTCCAATTCCAATTGGCTGCTGCGAGTGACGGGTGCGTTAAATCCGACGAAGGTTGTTCGCCGCTTCGAAAGGTCCACTGAGTCACACGGTGTCGCGCTTCGTTCTGCCCGGTGAACAGACTGACTCGCGTTGGTGAGCAAACCGCGCAGGCATACGCCTGGGTGAACTTCATGCCCTCTTCTGCGAGTCGCTCGAGCGCCGGAGTGTGATAGCGATCGTTGTAACTTGTTCTTTCGGGACCGAATTCGGCGCTCGTATCCTGCCAACCCATATCGTCGGCCAGTATGAATAGGACATTGGGACGGTCCGATGCCGCGCTGGAGGCGACTTGAATCACCAAGAACGCTACTACGCTGAGGCCACGGAAAGCTGACTTCACTTCTTTGACTCCTATCCATCCAGGAACTTGAGCGGCAGTTCACCATCCCGAGCCGCTTAACCTCCCGCCCAAACCGACACCACTACCAGCCGTTTCGTCGGCGAGGTAGCTACAACGCGCCATGACATTGTAAGCGATGCCCTGCCGCCGAGCGTTTTGCCAAAACCGGATCGGAGTGTTTCTCGTTTGCCGGATAGAGAATGCGAAACACGCATCGGGATTTGCGAGAATCCCGGAGAATGTCGGGAGCCTTAGACTGTCGAGAAGCATTATGCAGCCCAGGCAGAATGAACCCATTTTGCCCCGACAATATGAGCGATTCAACAAGCACAGCGTGGCATGCGTTGGCGTGACCGATTTTGCGCCTCCGGCTACTTAGGGCTTCCGTGCGGCATAGGTTACAATATAGGAGCGTCCCGCCTACCTTCCCTCCCTCCTGATCTCCCACGAATATGTACGCTGCTTCAATCTCGTTGGCTATTAATACTTCCGTTGCGAAGTTGTACCGTATGTTGGCTGTTCTGGCGGGCTGTCTTTCTTTTGGGCCGGCATTGGCGAATGAAGTAGACTTTCGTACCGAGATTCGCCCACTTCTGAACGAACACTGTGTTGCATGCCATGGCGGGGTGAAACAAGCGGCTGATTTGAGTTTCATTAATGAGGATACCGCGGCCTACGTTGTCGAACCGGGTGACGCTGAGGCGTCTTATATGCTTGAGCGGGTGTTGTCTGATGATCCCGACGAAGTAATGCCGCCACCGGAGCACGGCAGGAAGCTTAACGCGGCGGAAGTCGATCTGTTGCGTCGGTGGATCAATCAAGGGGCACGCTGGCAGAAACACTGGGCATTTGATGCACCGGTGCGGCAAGCGGTTCCTGATGTGCCCAGTCGATATGCGGCATGGGGGAAGTCTTTTATCGATGCGTTCGTTCTCAAGCGAATGCTGGACACTGGCCTGGAGCCCAATCCAGCCGCGGCCCCAGAACGATGGCTGCGACGCGCTGCACTCGATGTCCGCGGCCTCCCGCCCACGCCAGCCGAGCGTGAGATGTTCATGGCAGAGTTGAAGGAGGTAGGCGATGCCGCATATGGGCAAGCTGCAGATCGGTTGTTGGAAGATCCGGGCTATGGAGAGAAGTGGGCGACGCCCTGGCTCGACGCCGTGCGCTATGCTGACTCGCGAGGGCTCGGACTCGATGGACGCAGGACGATTTGGAAGTATCGCGATTGGGTTATCGACGCACTGAACAAAGATTTGCCCTACGACCAGTTTACCATCGCTCAGTTGGCTGGTGATCTACTGCCCAACGCCACGATGGACGATCTACTGGCAACCGCCCAGAACCGTTTGACGCAAACCAATGAAGAAGGCGGTACGGACGATGAGCAGTTCCGAGTTGAAGCCGTGATAGATCGCGTCAACACAACTTGGCAAGCCTGGCAAGGACTTTCATTTGGATGTGTACAATGCCATTCACATCCGTATGATCCGATTGCTCACGAGGAGTATTACCAGTTCTTAGCTTTCTTCAATAACACAACGGACTCCGATTTGTCCGAGGATTTTCCCGTTGTACGAGTCCCCAAGGACCCGCGGCAATATTCGAGCGCCAGAGAATTAGATCAGCAAATCGACGCGGTGTGGAAAACGCTATGGGAAAAAGCGGATCAGCTCAATCGTAGTGAGTCGACTTGGCATTCTCCCGAGCACTTGCATGCATCGACCAACAATTCGACGAAAGTTGTGGTTGAGGCGACTGGTGAAATTCCCGAGTATCAAACCCGTGGAAATGTCGCGAAAAACACGACGGTGGTTCTAGAGTGCAAGCCGCCGGAAGGCCTAACGCAGATTACCGCACTTAAGTTTTGGGGATTGCCGGAAAATCCAGACTCGGCGAAACTCGACTCTGAGTGGGGATTCGTTGTATCGCACTGCAAACTGGAAGTGCGGGATGCGAATGCTGACGAAGATGCGTGGCGGGAAGTAAAGTTGCAGCGAGTGCTCAGTGACGAGCCATTCCCGCTGTTGGATCCGATGGATAGCTTGAACGCGAAGAGCAGCCGTGGGGTGGGGCCGTATTCCCGGATGCACTTCCCGCGTAGTGGTGTCTTCATACTGCAAGACGTATTGGATCTCGAGCAGGTTGCAGATATCCGGGTTTCGATTGCTCAAAACGTGTTTGCACTCGGTGCGTTTCCGTTAGTTGCGCATCGCGGTCGTGTGTTGTTTTCTGGCGACCAAGCTTGGTTGGACTGGGCGAAGCCGGAAGGAGTGTGGAAACAGCTCGCCGATCTAAAGAACCGCCGGAAAAAAATCGAATCTGTTGCAACTCCTGTGATGCAGCAACGATTCGCGACATATCACCGGCCTTCCGCGGTGTTCGAGCGTGGAAATTACCTGACGAAGTCGGAGGTCGTGAGGCCGAAAGTCCCTGAGTTTCTTGGAGGGGAACCTGAGGCGAAATCCGATCTATCGCGGCTCGAGATGGCAAACTGGATTGCCGATGCAGACAACCCACTCACCGCCCGAGTGGCAGTCAATCGTGTTTGGGGAGAACTGTTCGGGACCGGAATCGTTTCAACCCAAGAGGACTTCGGCTCGGCCGGTGCAAAACCAACTCATCCAGCATTGTTGGACACGCTGGCCGTCGACTTTGTTACGGAGATGCGGTGGAGCCAAAAAGCGTTGATCCGCGAGCTGATTCTCAGCCAAACGTATCGTCAGTCCGCGGTCGCCAGCGGTGAGAAAATAGAGGCGGATCCTGGCAACCGCTGGCTGTCGCGTGGACCGCGCAACCGATTGAGTGCCGAAGTCGTCCGTGACCAAGCCTTAGCAATTTCAGGCCTGCTATCGGACAAACGATATGGCCCACCTGTGCATCCACCGATTCCGGATGGTGTCTGGAATCCCTTCCAGGGCGGTGACAAATGGAAGACTCCCAAGAAAGGTGATGAAGATCGCTATCGCCGGACGGTCTATACGTACACGAAGCGAACGATCCAATTTCCCATTTCAGCAGCGTTCGATGCGCCGACCCGCGAAGCCTGTACCGTCCGTAGACTGACAAGTAACACGCCGCTGCAGTCTTTGATGACGCTGAACGACACTCTGTTCGTCGAAGCGGCGGAGGCGTTGGCGGTGAGAATGGAAAAACATGCCGATTCTCCGGAACGGCAGATCGAATACGGATTCGGACTGGCAGTTTGCCGCGATCCGGATGAGGACGAAGTTACGCGACTGCTTAAGCTGTATGAGTCGCTCTGCGATAGCGAAGCGGTAGAGCAAGAGATTCAGCAGCGTTTCGCACTGCAACAATTGGCAATGGTGTTGTTGAATCTGGACGAGGTGTTGAACCAGTAACCCAACGTTCGTTAGCCGTGACGCCTCGCTTTGCGAAAGAATTGAGACCCACGATGAATCATGAACAACATTACCGTGCCGAATGGCTGAGGCTGCAGACGCGGCGTCAATTCTTGAGCCGTTCGGCGGCCGGGCTTGGCACAACCTGGCTTGCGGGCCAACTCGCCGCCTCCGAGGGCTCGGAGCCCGTTGACCCCGGCGACTCGCCGGCTAACGGTGGCCTGCACTTTCCTGCCAAGGCGAAGCGGGTCATCTTTCTGCACATGATCGGCGCACCCAGCCAGTTGGAGTTGTTTGACTACAAACCTGAACTGGTACGTTTCGACGGGAAAGAGTGTCCACAGGAGTACTTGGAAGGCCAACGCTTCGCCTTTATTCAGGGGACTCCTCAAATGTTGGGGCCACAGTTCCCCTTCAAACAGCACGGAGAATCGGGAGCCTGGGTTAGCGACCGGCTACCGCATTTTTCGAAGTTGGTCGACAAGGTCTGTTTCATCAAAACGATGCAAACCGATCAATTTAACCACGGTCCGGCACAACTGATGGTTCATTGTGGCCAGCCTCGTATCGGCTATCCGTCCGCTGGGTCTTGGGTGACTTGGGGGCTGGGTACCGAGAACGAAGATCTGCCTGGATTCATCGTGCTGCTTTCTGGCGGTAGACAACCACGAGTCGGAAATGCGCTATGGGGCGGCGGATTCTTGCCGTCTGTTTATCAAGGCGTTCAGTGCCGTTCCAAAGGGGATCCTGTTCTAAACGTGTCCAATCCCAACGGTGTCTCACGCGATGTGCGACGCAAAGCGATCGACGCGTTGGCTGACCTAAATCAGATGAATCACCAGGAATTTGGGGATCCCGAAACGCTGACTCGCATCGCTCAGTATGAGCTTGCTTTCAAGATGCAGATGACGGTTCCTGAAGCGATGGATATCTCGGACGAACCCAAGACGATTCATGAAGAATACGGCACTGAGCCCGGTAAGGAGTCATTTGCAAACAATTGCTTGTTAGCCCGCCGTTTGGTGGAGCGTGGTGTTCGGTTCGTCCAGTTGTTCGACTGGGGCTGGGACTCGCACGGCTCTCAAGAGTCCGAATCGTTAAACGCCGGTTTCAAACGCAAGTGTGAAGCAGCGGACCGTCCGATGGCCGCTTTGCTAACAGATCTTGAGCGACGTGGTTTGCTGGAAGATACGCTGGTAGTTTGGGGTGGAGAGTTCGGTCGAACGAGCATGGCCGAGAACCGCGGCGGCATTGCCACGCGTTTCGTCGGACGCGACCATAATCCGAATGCGTTTACGTTTTGGATGGCAGGCGCGGGGGTCAAACCGGGGATGAGCTACGGTGAGACTGACCCAATGGGGTACATGCCAGCTGAAAACCCAGTCCAGCTGCGGGACTTCCACGCAACGCTACAGCATCTACTCGGCATTGATCATCACAAAATGACAGCTCCTTTTCAGGGGCTGAATCAGAAGCTCACCGGCGTCAAACCCGCGCGGGTGATTGAAGAAATTCTCGCGTAAGGGCGAGATTAAGAATGATCGTTGGGATCGGATTTGCCCGAGCCAGTCGGTTTTGCGCTGCTGGACTCCCGATCGGTCTTTGGGGCCGTCAGCGGGGTAAAGACCGCGCAGGAAGCAACCGGCTGACGCGGATACTTTGGCAAGTGCGGATGCTCTACACCAGCCGAGCACAGTAAGAAAACCGAGCCGGTTCCGCTAACGATCCTGCGATGATGCTCGCAGCCGATGCACAGCGATCCAGCAAGTTGCCGCGGAAGTGATTTCATCCAGCTAATCCTTTTGCCTTTTCCGCGACGGTCGAGGTTTCAATTGCTTTCTTGCATGAAAAGCTAGGTTATTCCAACCAAGCAGACGCCTTCGGTCTCTTGAAAGCGGCTGCTTAGCGACCGAATGTTTCAAATCCACGATAGGCCTGCGGCAAGCTTCCCTGCAAATCTCATTTGGTATGGCCTTCCAAGCTCTTACAAATACCCAATGTGCGTGACCTACCGTGCACTTCGCACACCAGCGGCACAGTCGAATGCCTCTGGCGAGTTACGCCAAGTCACCGAAACGCATTCGGGAAAAGTCGAAAATCCTGGAAACCGCGATATCCGGCAAAGTTACTTGCTTTGTAGCGCGTCGGCACGAAATTTGTTGCAATCAGCTAACGATCGACACTGCGACACTGGGTTGCGAAAGCCGATTAAACACACTGTCCCAATCTGACGGAGGCGTTGCAATGAACTGGCGAATTGACAAGCCTGTAGTTGTACCATTTGATTTCTCTGACCATGCCATGGCAGCTCTCGAACGCGCGGTGTTGGTTGCAGATAGCCCAGCCCTCGTACACGTTGTGCATGTGCTGCCATTCATGATCCCGACCGAGCCGGGAGTTGTGTGGGCAACGGTAGACGATGCATCTCGCATCGACCATGCGCTCAAGAGCATGAACGAGATGCTGCCGCCTGAGAAATTTGGAAATTTGCAACTCGAGGTACGGCTCGGCGAT
>DNPC01000384.1 GCA_003501565.1 Planctomycetaceae bacterium
CGAACGCTTTTTCCAGCACATGGCACACTTTTTGGTGAATCGTCCTGTTCCCTAAGAGTCCGTCTGTCTGCTCACTCCGTCGGCACATGGTCTTCCATCATCGTGGTGCTCGAAGGACAATGCAGCGATGAGAACTCCTATCGCAAACGGGGACGCGCGGCCTCACATCCTTGACCTGACGCTTGCCGATCTTCAGCAATGGCTCGTGGAACACGGGCAACAGAAGTTTCGTGCTGGTCAGATTCACGGCTGGTTGTTGCAGCGTCGTGCCGAGTCGTTCGATTCGATGAGCGATCTCCCGAAGACGCTGCGCGAACAGCTGTCGGAGGCTTTCCGGCTGTGGGCAGGGAAGGTTGTAGAACATCAAACAGCCGAAGATGGAACAGAAAAACTACTATTCGAGCTAGCCGACGGCGGGAAAATCGAGTGCGTTCTGCTCCGCGAAGAAGGGCGTCGGAGCATCTGTGTGAGTAGCCAAGTCGGTTGTGCGATGGGCTGCGTCTTCTGTGCAAGCGGACTTGATGGCGTCGAACGCAATCTGTCCCGAGGCGAAATCATCGAGCAAATGCTCCGACTGCAGCGACTGCTACCCGAGGAGGAGCGCCTGAGCCACATCGTCATGATGGGAATGGGTGAACCGCTGGCAAACTTGGACCAAGTGCTCGCTGCGTTGGAAGTTGCCAAGGATCCCAAAGGGCTAGGAATCAGCCCGCGTCGAATCACAATTAGCACCGTTGGATTGCCACCAGCCATTGATCGGCTTGCCAAACACTCAACACCTTTCCACTTGGCGATCAGCCTGCATGCGCCCAACGATGAACTCCGTGACCGCTTGGTACCGGTCAATTCCAAGGTGGGCATTCAGAAGATTATGCAGGCCGCAGATCGCTACTTTGCTGCCACCGGTCGCCGCCTGACGTTTGAGTACGTGCTGCTAAGCGGTATCAACGACGGCCCTGAACACGCCGCCCAGCTGGCGAAGTTGTTGCGTGGTCGCGTCAGTATGCTCAACGTCATCCCGTACAATCCAGTCGAAGGACTCGAGTACGAGACTCCTTCGTCCGGCCGGATCAGCGATTTCCGGAACACGCTGCTAGAAGCTGGAATTAACATTATGTTTCGTCAACGCAAAGGCGACGGAATCGACGCCGCCTGTGGGCAGCTTCGGCGAAATCGCGAGAATGTGTAACCGATGGCCGTCGACCACCGCTACCTTCTCCTCAACTGATGCTGCTGCCCTCAAAGCGTCGCAGAAAGGACTTTCCTGTGAAACCTGTTGTTCAAATCTCGCTTGACGTTACCACAATTGCTGAGGCTATCGAAACCGCCGAACTCGCGCTTGCCTCGGGCGTCGATTGGCTCGAGGCTGGGACGCCGCTGATCTTAGCAGAGGGACTGAAGTGCGTACGAGAATTGCGGGCCCGATTTCCTGATACGCCCATCGTAGCCGACCTCAAGACGATGGACGGCGGATACTTGGAAGCCGAAATGATGGCGAAAGCAGGCCCAAACTACGTCGTCGTTATGGCCCGCGCGCATGAAGAAACCATCAAAGTGGTTTGCAAGGCCGGACGAGACTTTGGTGTTCAGGTCATGGGGGACAATCTGGCCTGCCACGACATGGTGGCTGGCGCCAAACGGCTAGAAGACCTGGGCTGCGATATGGTGATTCATCACATCGGTTACGATGAACGACGCGGGATCGCTGCGGCAGGTAAGCCGATGCCAAGCCCGCTTGACGAGCTCCAGAACGTTGTCGATGCCTGCAGCGTTCCTGTCCAAGCGGTCGGCGGTCTGTCCATCGACCAAGCGATCCAGTCTCCCGCCTATGGCGCGCCCATGGTTGTTATCGGCGCCCCGCTCGCCATTAACCCGGAACGCTTCGAAGCGGCAGGTGGTGACCTGTCTGCAGTTCTACAGCAGATTTGCGATCAAGTTCACGCCTTTGGTGACGTTCCCATTAGTTCTGGAAAATAGAATCAGTTCCGCAATTTAAAGAACCTGAAGACCTCAGGCGATAAACTTAGCCAAGGGAGTTGAGCCCCAGAGAATTTGCTAGGCGAATTCGCCGGAGCGGATTTTACCCTGGAAAATTCAACTTGGCGGCGTGAATTGCCCGAGTCTCAGTTGAGCTGGGAGCAGAGTTCTTGAACAATAGCGGTATGGCGGCGAACGTCGACGCCGTTCTCTTCGCGTTTCGTCTACTTACAGCAAATCGAACCTTCGAATGACCGTTTACGTCTTTGGTCACCGCAACCCTGATACCGATGCCATCTGTTCAGCGCTGGCCTACGCGGACCTGCTTCAGCGTACGTCACGGCCGGACGCGATTGCGGCCTGCTGCGGCGCGCCCAATCGGCGAACCGAATATGCACTTAACCGGGCCCGGCTAAGTGCGCCGCGAATTATCATGGACGTGCGCCCCGAGGTTGCTGATGTCTGCAAGCGCAATCCAATCGTAGCGTATGACGACGAAGTGTTTAACGAGATCTACGAACGGATGCAGGAGAACGATATTGGCGCGGTGCCAGTACTTGACCACGAGGGG
Organism: Planctomycetaceae bacterium; assembly: GCA_003501565.1. Taxonomy (GTDB): domain Bacteria; phylum Planctomycetota; class Planctomycetia; order Pirellulales; family Pirellulaceae; genus Aureliella. Next base: position 2,549 of record DNPC01000384.1, read on the forward strand.
CGTTTTCTTGGTCTGTTGACTCTACTGGATTTAATGCGAGTCATTTTTGAAGGCGACGATGACGCCGTTGCTGCTCGCCAAGTTAACAGCTCGGTCGACAAGATCATCGATGTCCTTAACGGTGAAGTGCAGCACGGTGTCAACACTGCCGAGTGCGAGAATCTGATGATCATGGTCGGCGCAATGAGCGCCGAAGGCTTCACCAAGCGACTCTACCAAAATGAACCTTCTAAATTGCTGGTCGTCAGCGGGAATCGTCCCACAATCCAGCTTCCCGCACTGGAACACGGCGTCCGCGTGTTGGTAGTAACCGGCGGCTACGAACTGTCGCCTGGATTGTTGCAGCTTGCAAAACTAAACAATGTATCGGTGGTGAAGAGTAACTTTGACACCGCAACCACCACCATGCGAATCAAATCCGCACGGCGGATCGCCAGTGCAATTCAAGCCGACTGTTTAACGCTGTCAAGCAAACTGCCAGTCGAGGATGCCAGAGAAATAGTCGATTCTTCACGGCAAAAACTATTCCCTGTGCTCGACGATCAAGGCAAATTGTTCGGCGTGCTGTCGAAATCCGACTTGGTCAATCCGCCACGTCCGAAGCTCATCTTGGTCGACCACAACGAACTCTCGCAAGCGGTCCAAGGCGCGGACGAATCAGAGATTGTAGAAGTCTTAGACCACCACCGCCTGGGCGGTAATCTCAAGAGCGACCAGCCGATCCGGTTCGTCAACGAACCCGTCGGGTCGACCTGCACACTGGTCGCGCGGCAATTTCGCGCCGCCGGCATTGATCCGTCACCGGGAATCGCTCTGTGTATGGCCTCAGGCATCATTTCCGACACCCTGCACCTGAGGAGCCCGACAACGACGGATGTCGACCGCGATATCCTCGATTGGCTAACCACACGTGTATCGGTGGACATGGACGAATTCGTGCGTGAGTTCTTCGAAGTCGGCTCGGCGCTGCAGTCACAGCCAGCCGCCCGCGTCGTCCGCGAGGATTGCAAGGAGTTCGTTGATCGTGGACACCGTTTTTCGATCTCACAGATCGAAGAGATCGGCTTCGAACTGTTTTGGCAACGCAATGATGAATTGCTCGAGGCGCTTCGAGCACTAACAAAAGAACGCTCGCTCGATTTTTCCGCGCTTTTGGTAACCGACATCATCAGCAATGGCAGCCTGCTGCTGATGAGCCACGAACCGGAGTTCTGGGAAGCGATCAATTACCCACGACTTGAACGAAATCTGTACCAACTCGACAGTGTCGTGAGCCGTAAAAAACAGCTGCTGCCACTGATATCTCGTCTGCTTGAAGCAGCTGGTGATCCTGTCGGCAGTCGCTAGGCGTCGTCATATCTCTACTTAGTACCTATCCGAAAACCCATTA
>DNPC01000132.1 GCA_003501565.1 Planctomycetaceae bacterium
GTTCGTCTAGCGGCCCAGGACGTCGGACTATCCGTCCGGAGACAGAGGTTCGAATCCTTTACGGGGTGCTGGCGTTTGGCCAAGGAAATACGCGTTTCGTCAATCTATTGTTGGATGAAGTCGATACCCGGGGAGTTGCTGCGAAACATAGCGTGTGGCCCCATTGTCGCCTAAAGTGTCACAAGTGTGTCACAAATCCACACACACCTACATGGCAGCGAAGCTGCTCAACACTGAGTCTTGAACAGTGTTGGGCATTAGGTGGCCGTAGGTATCAAACGTCAGCGTTATCGTACCATGCCGCATGATGGTCTGGATCGCTTTGGGCGGCGCGCCATCGAGCGAGAGCCATGCACCGCATGTGTGTCGTAGAGCATGGAAGTCTAGCACGGCTCCTCTCGCATCCATGTGCTGCAGGAAATGCTCAGGCAGGTCCTTTGGTTCTGAGTTCAGCCAGAACCAACGTGCAATGGCGAGGTCGAGCCGCAGGATCTGAGCCATGCGGTTGCGATCGTGGACGTGAAATGGAAGCTCACCTCGCAATCGCTCAGCCAGGTCGGCGGTTATGAACTGCTGAGCGGGTTTCTTGTTCTTGGTTCGACTGCCGTCCAAGACTATGCAGTCCTTCCCGAGATCGCCTGGGCGGATACTAAGCAACTCATTGCGTCTATAGCCTGTTTGGATGGCTGTTTCGTATAGCAGTGCGTATCGAGTTTGCCGCAACCACCCCCACTCTTCACGTGTGAGAAATCGCCGAACAAGCTTCCGGTCATGAGAGAATCCACCTTTTCTGACAGCCGCAAGCGGATCCCGAGCTAATACGTTGCGGATCGCTGTGAGCCAGGCTGTAAAGGCCTTGATCGCCGTCAGATAGTGTCCTTGCGTTCGCATGGCAAGCCGTTCGCCCGACCTACTGTGGCGCATGTTGCGTACAGCCTGTTCAACTCCGTATTGAGAGATCTGATTTGGCGATCAAATCATTAGAACGCGGGAGCTCGGGTTGCCACAGGAAAAACTTCAAGTGCGGTGCTCGGGATAGTAACTGCATCTACGCTGGCGTGGCTCAGCAGTGTCGCATCGTTTTCACGACAGAAATCAAAGAGTCAACGTCGGCCAGTGACGGGACGGAATCCGAACCGCGTTTCTGATTTCTTTTGATTCGGTCACGTCGCGAACACATCCGTTCGAAGAAATCAACAGAATCACCCATCCACGGGTTGTCCATCAGCAGCCACATTGTGCCGTTTGGAGCATGAATCTTTCCGTCACGAATCTGCCAACCAGCTTCACGCAGTTTTGTAAGCAGTTCGGACGTTTGAGCGGCAGACAGTACCAAAACGCGATCTTTCTCCGATGCGATTGCGGGATCAATTACCCCGGAACCGAAGGTATGCCCCCGGGGTGCAGCGCAGCGTTCTGTGAAATTCCGCACAGGTCTATTCACGATTGCGCAAGAGATCTTCAAATGGCGTGAACTGTTTACGCTTGTAAATGCCTGGCTGAGAGGGGGAGAGTCAAAATCATGCAACGCTCTGTCGACGTCAGCTATGCACATGGTACCATTTTCGTTCACGACCATGCCAACTGTCGCGGCAGTCGAATCAAAACCGTCGCTTGATTGTAAGCTGCGGCGCGGCTTACCTCGTATTTGGATTTCGTGGAATTGAATTCTGAAAAGTCGGTCGCCAACAAGTGAGTAGTTGCCAAAGAGGAAAATTGGCCCGCGGCCGAAGACACATTTTCTTACTTCACCATTGTCGCGGAATGTAATCCACTCCTCGGGAATTCCGATTGTAAGATCACGAGACTGATAATGCCACGATCCGATGTGGCCTGTGTTCGATCTTTTCTGGTCAACAAACCAACCGATGCAGACAGCGACAAGTGCAATCACTAAGAACAGTGTCGTGGTTGAGAATCGTGATTGCATCTGTTCTCTCGAACCAACTCGGCCAATGCGGTGCATGCGGAAGTTATGCGTTTATTCGTCGAGAGACTGTCTTGCAATCCTGATCTTGAGCCTTTCTGATTTCAAGTAGAGGGCATCATCCCGTAGCTTAATCCGCGTTTCTCGCCCGCCCTTTTGTTCGTCGAGTTCAGCAAGTTCAATAAGACGATCATACTGCTTGAGCATCTCGCTATAGATCGATCTGCGTTCGTCGTTAGACTTTGCGTAGTCGACTTTCGCCGTGAGCAGATCGAGTGTCGGTTCAATCGATTCTGTCGAAACAGCCAACCCATGTTTGATGAGCAGTTCTATGTAATCGACTCTCTCTTGAAGCAATGCGATACGCTGTGTTGCAAGTGTATTAACTTCATTTGAATCCGAAGCCGGTTCTTTCTGAGGCGCCGCGATTCCAGCACCTAGTAAAGCAGCTCCGACTAGCACGGTTGCGGTAGTTCGTCTCATTGCACTGCTCCTCATCTCAGATAACTGTAGGGTTAGCAGGGCCGCGCGAACGACTGAACCATTCCCGAAAAGCGACCACCGCCGCTCCGTTGCAACCGATAGTTCCTCGCTTACGCGACGGGATTCTTCTTGCGGTATCGAGTCTGCCCGACACACCCAGCGGTGATCGCCCATGGCAACGTGATGCCAGCCAATGCAGTGCCGACCGCGCCGATCCAAGCAAACGTCGATTCAGCTGTAGACAAATCCACGATACGCGAATCACCGTTTGCTGTGCGTTGAATACGTCTATGCATCGTCGCTTCGGCGTAAAAAGTCGGGGCCGTTGGGACAACCAGAAGCAGTGACCAGAGTGCGCCATTGCGAAATCCGGTTTTGAACCCGTGCCAACGTGAGGACTGGTTGCTCGGCGCAGTCCCAGCATCCGCAATCGTCGGTGACTTGTACGGATTGGTGGAGTGGTTATCCACGGATGCAGTTCTTTGCGTTAACATTCAGTCGAGGAACTTATTGCTTATCGTTTAGTCACATGAGAATAACCTTGTCAGACTTATTCTAACCTGTCGGGCATGCCGGAGGTTGGGGAACGAATAAGAGCTCGATACCACGCAGGTCGACATTGCTGTTGCCTGGTTGGAGCGCGACGAGCCAGACTCAGTAATTGAATCGGTCGTCGAGCGGCAGCCTTTACGAACACTTAGCGGATCCTGCTAAATCCGTTTTCGCGTACGGCCCTAGTGTTCTCATTGACTGCCTGGATCAGGCTTCGCCCGTTTTCCTGGATTTGTTCGAGCCTCTTTGCGTCAGCCGCTTTCTGCTCAATCTGCTGCCGGATGCCTTCCGTCATAAACTTGTAGGCTTCTTGCGTTCCGACTTCCAGAGACTTGATCGCAGGCGATTCTTTCTGAGCCTCAACAATTGAGTTTGCAGCGTTGTCATTCGTTTGTGCGATGAAAGCTCCAACGCGCTGCAGTGTTCCGCCGAGCCGGTTGACGCCAGCTTTAATCTGATCAGCTCAGTTTGCAGTGCTTTTAGTTTCTTGGGACGGTTCGCCAAATCTCGCGCCGGGGCCCGAATGGCAGAGGCTCCATAAGCCATGCTAAAAAGCCGAACGGTACACCCTTGACGCGTTCTCTCTTCAGTGATGGCGGAGCCGCATCTGGTGGAACTCAGCTGCGTACCCGGATGCGCTGGCAAACAGCTTTGCAAGGGGAGCTCTTTTGTGATGTTCTCGGCAGATTACGTCCGCGATGTGGAAGTTATCACTGCTGTTCTACCAGCAGTTTAGAAATCGCATCTTCCAAGACCAACCTGTGCGGTTGAGCAACACGGAGTACGCCGGTCTCGTCGAATAGGAAGATGCTTGGATAACGCATGACACCGAATGACCGCGCAATTTCGCCAGACTCGTCAATTATGTTTTCCCACGGTTTCGGATTGCTCTTCAAATAGTCTTCTGCATGTTCATGCCCCTTCTCAGAATGAACTCCAACTACTTGCAAACCTTCATACTTGTGGTGCAACCTTCTGATTTCATTTTCATACGCCAGGCAAGGTCCGCACCACGTACCCCAGAATTCCACCAGAGTAATCTTTCCCTCTTTCAGATGCCCCCGATGCTTCCCGAACAGGTCTGCGATTGAACTGCCCTCCAAATTGTCCAACGCAAGCCTGCCACCATCTGGTACGAGACGCGCGAAGCCATCACTGCCCTTCGCGATCGAGCCGAAACTAGCGTGAAGTGGCATGACATCAAAATCGTCAAGTTGCCGAAACCGTTCTTGAAGTCGTTTACCTCCTTTGCCATCGATAAGGTCAGAACGGACAACTAGGCTCTCCAAGGCAGGTAACACACTGAGTTTTGCGACCGCATTTTCAGTGAGGAAGCCTCCTATATTGAGTTCGATCAGCCCATCGTTTTTGGTGAGTTCGCGAATCGCTGCATCATCAAAAAGGCAGTGCTCTCGGCAAACGAAACGCTCAAGGTTACCGTTGTTGCCTACTGCAACAGCAGTGCTTAAGTCGCACAAACCTGACTGAATTGTTAGGCGCTCGAGTGAAGTAAGCGAAGCCAGCTTAGCACAGTCCTTGGGGTCAAGTGTATCGAAAGAGGCAGTCAATTCGTTCAAGCCATTGAGACGATCTAGTCTCCCCAGAAACCGAGGCTGGCTCATTGAGCTGATGTTCAGATATCTGAGCTTCGCAAGCCGCTCTGGTTCCAGAAAACGTCCGTCAAACTCGTCAGTTGACAAGCGCAATCGCTCTAAGCGTGAGCATGCTGAAATAGCGGTGCCGAGTTCAGTTGTTAAACCCACGTTCGTAAGGGTCAATCTCTCCAAACCAGGATTGGAGAGTACGACCTTCGACAAGAGCGACTCGTTTGCCGAATCATCGAGCCCATCAATTTCGAGACTCGTGTATTGGTTTCTACTCGCTAACGCTTTCAACTGCATTGAGGTGGCGTTCGACAGTTTTGGTGGTCTTCGCAATGACTTTAGCTGCAAGCAAGTGTCCAAGAAACGCTGGTGCAAGCCAGAATCCAATGACCGCGTAAATGTAGTTCTTGTATATCAGTAAGCGGAAAGCCTCCGCTGAGGAAGTCGCCAACTTGTGTGCTGCCTTGAACGCGCAAAACTTTGAGCTTTGGAAGCTGGGCGAGCAGTGCGACCATTTCTGCATTGAGCAAACCCTCATTCAAAACGACTAATTCAACATTCCGTAAGTTTGCGATTCGGCCCAAAACTGCGCTAGAGACTTCGGCTGAAATTGCTAGTTCGAGTCCGACGAGTAGAGGGACCTTCTCTAAGGCATCTAGGACTTTCTCAGCGTCCTTATCGAGATTGGTGGACAAAAACACTGGGGCCGGATGTTGGGACAAATTGTGCAAGTCGGTTGCTCCCATCGGCCTTGAACCAAACCAGAATTGTATGGCGGGACATTTCAGCAACCACGGCATCAGGCCATACCACTGCTCTTTGGAATTGCGGCCTCGGATCGAAAGGTTCTGTAGATTCGGTAAGCCAGCGAGTGTGTTCGCGTCTACTTCGATTACGTGGCAGTTGACCAAGACCAACTGCCTGACAGATTCAACTTTCTCAAGCGACACGAGCAGGGATGTCGAAATAGTAGCATTGCGCAACTCTAGTCGGTTGACTCCCGTCGACGGGAGTGCGTCCACAAAACGCTCGTATCCTTCTTGTCCCTCAATCTCGACACTTACCCAGGATTCTGCTGGGACTTGGACCGTCCCCAATGCGGAGCATAAGAAATCCCCGTCGTACGGAAATCGGACAATTCCCATCATATATGTCGCTCGCTTAGGCTGTTCAAATATGGAGATCGAAGCGTGCCGAAAGTCTTCTGGAAACTTCAGTTTGTGTTCATGAGCAAAAACCGTCCCGTTACAGAACGTGATTAGCATCACCATAAACATGCGGTTGCGTCGCAGAGCATTCATCGTTCAAGCAGCAAGAGATATGTTCGATTGGCTACCAGCAGTAGCGCTATCAAAATCAAAACTCAAAAACGAGTCCGAGCAATTGCGGACCTTCTCGCAGTCTTCGCTACAAGTCTTGGCATCTGCTTCCAACTTATCACACTTTTGCTTCTTTTCGCATCGACCAGTCCAGTGAACACGGCAAATCCAATACGGCTTGTTAGCAAAAAAGGCTCGGCTCGGAAATATCGCAACGGGTATACATAGCCAAGCAAACATCACTAAACACAACAGATCAATTGCAGGCCTGGCGTAGTCTTCGAGTGTGTTTCCCGGAAAGCGAAACACCGCGTCAGAGGTGGTCCACCAGTCTTGCCTTGCGGAACAGAGCATTCGACCATATGCATACGCGGCGATGTAAATTGCCATGCGAAGTAAA
>DNPC01000143.1 GCA_003501565.1 Planctomycetaceae bacterium
AAGATTTCTTAATTGAGGAAGAAATCGGCCAAGCCATCAATTTCGCAGCTGATCAGGGAGTGCTGACAGGTGCTTTCGACGTGGACGGGGACCTATTGACCGCAGTCCTGTTTGCGGGCCCGGCTGTAGGCGACTTGACACTTGCTACCGATGGAAGCTGGAGCTTTACGCCAGTTAGTGGGCAACTTGAGGACGTTCAATTTGAGTTTCGCATTTTCGATGGTGAAGCGTATTCTGATCTTTACAGCGTCACTATCGACTACCGGGACGTCGGTGGAGTTTTGGTGGATCCCGGAGACACACCGGATGACGGACAGACAGCGACTACGCCAGACGAACAAGACGATTCTCCCAGCGATGTGATCGACGAACAGGAGTTTGAGCGCCCCGAAGAAGCTGAGTTGACCGACGGTTTCGCTCCCGAGAACGCGCCTGAAGTGGCGATCGAAGGCAGCGTCGATCGCACCTTGGACCGAAGCTTCGGCCCCGAGCCACTTGCAAATCTAGAGGTAGCCAGCCTCCATGGCGAACATCACGTTCGTTCATCGGATTGGTCTCACTCGATCGAACTGACCGTATCACAGTTCATGCTGGAAGGCGCACGTCCAACTCGATATGTCGAGGAGCTCTTCTATGCGGAGGAACTTGCACAAGTCAGATTGGGCCGGCAATTGGAGTTGCACCAGATCGCAATCGAGGAGTTCCAAGAGTCGACAAAGAACACGGAATTTGTACGAAGCGTCAAAGTCGGCACAGCCGCCAGTATCGTTGCCGGTGCAACAGCAGGAATTGCGGTGTGGAGTATTAGCGGCACTTATCTCGCATCATTGGCATTTTCGTCATTGCCCGCATGGGTCCGTATAGATCCGATATTTGTTGTCGGTCATGCGCTCAACAAGGATGAGGACGACACTTCTGTGGCGGATATTATTGCGAATCAACAGAAATCCGCGTCCGAGGGAGCCCCGTCGGAAAATGAGCAGCATCGCGAGAATTAATCTAAGCATCATTGCGATCACGATTGCTGCGTTGATTACCGCATCTTTGACCGGGATCGTTCCCGACGAACGGAAGTACGTGGTCGCTAATCGAGCGAAACTCAGTGAGTCGTTAGCCGCTGGCGTTACTCAATTGATTGACCAGTATGACGTCCGCAAAATCGGTCGGCCGCTCGAGATGTTTGCGGCCAACAATGAAGACCTATTGTCTGTTGCAGTTCGCCGCGAAAACGGCAACTATCTTGCGGAAGTTGGTGACCACCAAGACAATTGGCAGCAGGCACTCGATGCCAATCGCGACGGTTGCTACGTCGTTCCGATCACTTCGGCAGAGGGGCCATGGGGAACGCTGGAGATCCGGTTTGAGCCGGTGTACGTCGGAGCTACTTCTATTTTAAGCGGGTCTTTTGCAAAGCTTCTACTAATCGTTGTTGTTATGGTGGGGGCAACGAGCTGGTTCCACCTGCGACAAATTCTCAAGTACCTTGACCCGAGTCGCTCGATTCCGATGCGCGTTCAACAGACGCTCGACAACTTCGCTGAAGGTGTTGTGATCGTCGACAAGGAAGATCAAATCGTGCTGGTGAATCAGAAGTTTGCCAACGATGTAAAGAAACCGCGTGACGAACTGTTGGGGCTGGACCTGTGGAGTCTACCTTGGCACGCAACTGAGATGTCACCTTCGAGTACTGGCGACGACGCTATGGGGGGGCGTCAACGTGGTACTCGGATGCAACTTGCAGATGAGAAAGGGCAAGTCGTTGCAATCTTTTCGGTGAATTCATCACCGGTGTTGGATGATGCGGGCAAGTCACAAGGGACCATGATGGCGTTCACTGACGTAACGCCAATGGAAATGAACCGGGCCGCTCTACTGAACACGCTCGAAGACTTGAGTCGGAGCAAGCGTGAGATTTCGGAACAAAACGAGCAGCTAACGTACCTGGCTACTCGCGATCCACTGACGAGTTGCATCAATCGCCGGACGTTCTTCGAGCAGTTTGAGCAACTGTGGGAAAACTCGGCGGGCAACGGCGATAGCTTGGGCGTGATGATGGTTGATATCGACTTCTTTAAGTCGATCAATGACAACTATGGGCATAGCACTGGGGACAAAGTGCTGCGTGATACGGGCAAAGTGCTTCTTGAACAATGCCGATCCGATGACGTTGTTTGCCGATACGGGGGAGAAGAATTTGCAATCCTGGTACCCCAACTTTCGATCGATCACACCGAAGCGGTAGCCGAACGAATTCGACTGGCATTAAGTGAGCTACCATTCGAAGGCTTTACCATTACCGCCAGTATCGGTGTATCGGCCTACAGCATAGGTGCAGACGGTCCACAAGATCTGCTTGACCAAGCCGACAAATGCTTGTACGTAGCTAAGAGGAGCGGTCGAAATCAAGTCGTACGCTACGACGCTGTGCCAGAAGACTTGGTCGTTGATGAAAGCAAAATCGCCCGTGAAAAGCCATCAGGCGTCGATATCAACACACCGACCATCCCATACTCGGCCGTGTCAGCGCTCGTGTCAGCGCTGACCTATCGTGACCAACAGACCGGAATGCACTCCAAACGAGTATCGAGTTACGCTGCGTTGCTGGCCCAGCGAATGCTAAGCCCCAGCGAAGTGTACGTGGTCGAGATTGCAGCGCTCCTGCACGATATTGGTAAGGTCGGTGTACCGGATGCAATATTGTTGAAGCCGGGTCCGTTGGATGATCGAGAGTGGGAGACGATGGAGAAGCACGATCGATTCGGTGTCGAAATCCTTAACAAGTCGTTTAAGCACGAGCGACTGACCGAAATGGTACGCTATCACCATTACAAATTTGGAGGCCCTGAGGCGGCTTGCCAAGATTTGCGTGGGACAGACATTCCAATCGGTGCCCGAATCTTGACGATTGCTGATTCGTTCGACGCAATGGTCTCTGATCGACCGTACCGAGACGGCATGTCTCAGAAGGCCGCGATTGAGGAGCTGCGTCGTTGTTCTGGGACCCAGTTTGACCCGGATTTGGTGGAGACTTTTGTCTCGATTCTCGAGGTGGGGGCCGGCTGCCCTCGTGCGAGAGCTCTAAAGCTCAGCGATGAAGTGCTGCTTAGTATTGGCGAACAGGTTGAACAGGTTGTCGATGCTGCAGATCGCGGTGACGGGAAGACCTTCGCAAGTCTAGTTGAAAGACTGCGCGATACCGCTCAGCAACACAAAGTCGAAGAAATTGCGGCAGCAGCGGAGTCGGCGATAGAAGTCGCAAACGAGGATGCCGCACTGGATCGTTTGGTCCGTGAAGCCTTTGGGCTGTTGGCGGTCTGCCGCAATCTCAGGAACGCCGAACAAGCTGAACAAGAAGAGCCGATGCAACTAACCGCTTCTTAGGTGCCGAACTTGGTTTGAGCTTTTGACGTTGCCCACTCGGGCATACGGCGCACGCCTTTCCTGGTCTTCAATGGGCTTGTTGGTAAGCTGACGCGTCAGCGAAGCGAGTACGTCCACCAATTGCTTTGGTAACGAAGTCATTGCGTCGCACACGTTTCTATCTCAAGAACGGCGTTAGGCTGCCGCCAGCGACAAGGCTTTCCGATTCAGATCAGCCATCGTCGCGCAGCGTTCAACAATGGGGTTTTCGTATGAATCGGCATTCTTGCCACCGATGAACAATTTCCCTCTGTACCTTTGAACCGTCTTTGCCAAGTCATCTATCTCGCGAGTTAGTTGTCGACTCCGCACAGGGTTGTTCAATGCGAGCCAGACTAAGTCGGGTTGTTCATCCTCCACTGCGTCCGTCAGTACGTCCACCGGTGTATTGGGGCCGAGATTGGTTTCTGCATAACCGCAATCATGCAACACGAGTGAAACCATCAGCGAAGGTAATAGATACGGATCGTCTTGCGGAGCCGCACCAAGCGCGCTGGGCGCATTCTTGCTGGGGTTTGGAATAGACATTCGTATTTGACATAGCGATTGGACGCAAATAATTGTAGCGCGATGTTCGATGAAGATACTTCTCTTATCACTCGGCCAGCGGCTTCCAATCGCCAACATTGCGTCACGAATCGGACCATCACACAGCTGGGCAATCGAATAGCCTGCCTCTCGCATAGCTTGCATCAAAGTGAAGCTCTCAATTGCACTCCCCTCTGCCAACGCATTGTGTAGTAGGTCGGAAAAGTCGCGTTTTGATGCTGCCTCCTTCGTATCGACTATCCCCAGCAATTCCGGACGAGTGACGGCAGCGCCGGTCTCTCGGACGTAACGAACGGCTTCCGCTACGGGAATCCGCCTATGGCCACCTTGCGTGCGATGTATTTCCAGCAGTCCGCTGTCGGCCAGCCTTCTAACGCTGGATTCACTGATCCCGAGAGCAGAAGCGAAATCAGAAGTCGAAAGCATGCTCTGCATGGGCGCAATCTCCAGAAATCGAACGTCGCAAAACTGTCAAAAACAATATCGCAAATCCCAAAACTGTCAAGTTAAGGTTCTGTTGACGGGTGCGGTAGATATTGACAGAGCAAAAAGACAGGTTTGGCAGTTTTGCCAGTTAGTTTTCTCGGTTCCCTGGAAAGGTTCTATCATGTTCCCCCAACCCACGGTCCTGGCGGCTGCGATGCCCGACTTGACCATCTTCCAGTACAGCGTCGTCGACAACATTTTCTCCATGACCGTCGCCACCATGGGTGCGGCGGCACTGTTTCTGTTTCTGTCGCGGTCCTCGGTCGACCGCGAGTATCGTCCGGCGTTGCTCATCTCGGGCATTGTCGTGAGCATTGCGTGCTACCACTATTTCATGATCCGACATAGTTGGAACGGTGCTTACGAGCTTGCCGAGACGGGGTACATAAGTACTGGCGCCGCATTCAACGATTTCTATCGGTACGCCGACTGGATCTTGACCGTGCCGTTGTTGATGGTCGAGTTGGTCGCCGTACTGCGACTGCAAAAGTCGAAGGCTCGATCGCTGCTGACCCGCTTGGTCATTGCGGCCGGTCTTATGATCGCGTTAGGTTACCCCGGAGAGGTCATTTCGAGCCCGGACGGCTGGATGGCACGGGTTGTGTGGGGAACGCTTTCGTCGATTCCTTTCTTCTACATCTTGTACGTTCTGTGGGTGGAGTTAACGGCGTCGCTGCAAACGCAACCGCCTGCTGCGCGCAAGCTTATTGAAATCTCACGACTCGTATTACTAATCACCTGGGCAGTCTACCCGATCGCCTATGCATTTGGTGGGACTGAAGCGGCTCTCATCGCGAAGGCGGGTGGTGCAGTCGACGCAAGTGGCATCGTCGCATTGCAGGTCGGCTACGCCATTGCTGACATGACTGCGAAGGCCGGATTCGGTGTCTTGATTTACTTCATCGCTCGAGCGAAGAGCAGTGCTACGGGCACCGACGACGAACGAGTGGATGCGTCGCAGAAGGTGGCTCAGGCAGCAACTGCGGGTGCTTAATCACTCGGTTAAGTGTTAATCCGCTTCGCCTTCGGCGACGAGGGTGAAGCGGAAAAGGAAACGCTTCTACGAATTCGACTTTACCTACCGTCTTTCCAAGTTGGTGGGTAGTAATTGGGCGTACGGCGTTGATATCGAGATTTCTGATTCAAGATCTGCGTCACTCACCTTGCCTGAACATGTAACAACGATGCAACTAGCTCGAATCGAACACCAACATTCGGCCGGCGTCACGGCGGCTAGCTTAGCAGTTGCCGCGGCGTCGGTCTTCGGATTTGATGCTTCGTCGAAATGGACTTTGGCTCTAATCGTTGTCGCGACCGCAGTTATTGGTGTGCCGCACGGAGGCTTGGACCACTGGTCTGGGCGTGATCTGCTTCAAGATCGGATCGGAGCGTGGTGGGTACCAACGTTTTTCGGCGTTTACCTGATCGTCGCACTTAGCGTTGCGTCTGGGTGGTTGATGGCGCCGATTTTCACTGCCGTTGGCTTCTTTCTGATCTCCGCCTGGCACTTTGGGATGGAAGATGAAGACGAGTTGTCGGACCTACCATATTGGTCACGTCATTTGGTAGCAGTCGCAGTCGGTGGGTTGGTTATTTGGGTACCCTCCGTAGCACAGAGCGAGCGAATGAGTGAGCTGTTGCAGTTGACTGTGCCGTCGCAAATGCTGAGCGTCGCAGACATCATGTCCGTAACGCAGATGCTTGCGTCGATTCTGCTGCCAATCGCTGTAGTCGCTATTGGGCGTCAGATGCGAACTGGCAGCAGGACCGCTGCGCTGCGAAACCTAGCACTAGTGATTCTGTTTGCGGTCGCAGACCCTCTGATCTCGTTTGCTCTCTACTTCTGCGGCTGGCATTCTGTGAGAGGATTGCGCAGCCTGGCCGTGAAGCATCGAAAAACTGCGATTGATTTGGCACTGGCTACAGCTCCAATGACTCTTGGCGCGATTGCTTTTGCATCCATCGGTTGGTACGTGGCCGCCACCAGCAGTGAGGTGCCCGCCGCGACGATTCGTACTCTGTTTATCTCGCTGTCGGCGATAGCCGTTCCGCATCTTCTGCTGCACGGTCCCATCGCGAAGTCTCTCAACCATCTGCGAGGAAGTAGTGCCCAAACGCTGGAGCTGGCACGATGACTGCGTTACGAAGAGATTCCGAATACGACTGCATCCTTGTTGGCGGTGGTTTGCAAAGTGGGCTTATTGCGTTGGCAATCCATCATCACTGTCCCGACGCCAGCGTACTGATGATCGAGAGTGGCAGCAAGCTTGGCGGCAATCACACATGGTCATTTCATCCCGGCGATGTTCCTGATTCAAGCCGCAGTTGGATCGCTCCTCTCATCCAATACTGTTGGCGCGACTACGGTATCCGGCTCCAAGAGTTCGATCGAACAGTCGAACTTGAGTATGCCTCCATCACTTCGGAGCGTTTCTCCGATGAAATCGAGAGTCTTTTTCTTCGCCGTAGCAGCACCAAACGTTTGCGACAACGTGCTGCCGAAGTTGTCATGGCTGGGCACCGTGATCCACTGCATTATGGAAGCCCGACTTCCAGTGCGGAGCTTCCTGAGATTAGCTCACCGGATCCAGGTTGGCGGCTATTGAAGGAAACTCGAGTTGTTGAGGTGAACAACAATAGTGTCGTAACAGAGTGTGGCCGGTCCTTCGCAGGTAAGAATGTGATTGATTGCCGAGGTCCTGCTCGAACGTCGACGTACGCTGAAACTGGCTACCAGAAGTTCTTCGGATTTGAGCTCGAGCTGCATGATGATTGGCCGGAAAAGTCTCCGATCGTCATGGATAAGCTCGACGATCAGAGTGACGGCTTTCGATTCATGTACACGCTTCCATTCGAGCGTCGCCGTGTGCTCGTCGAGGATACAAGGTTTTCTGATACGCCGATTCTGAGCCGCGATGATTGCCTGCAGGTTGTTTCGGATTATGTGCACAACAAGGGTATCAAGGTTTCTCGTATTGTTCGCGAGGAATCGGGCGTGTTGCCAATGCCCTTCGGTAACAGTCTGCGGCCTCCCCTAAGCTGTGCGCTTACCGGCGGGTACGCGGGCGGGTGGTTTCACGCGGCTACCGGTTATTC